>JAGLRU010000124.1 GCA_023136145.1 Alphaproteobacteria bacterium | reverse complement strand
GTTTTTTAATGAGAATGCTGTCCGTGAGCTAAAAAGCTTTCCTACATTATTCGTAATCGAAAATGAGACCATACAATCCAGAATTGGCTACATAACTAACATTCGATTAAGAAGTAACTCAGTAGTTATAGACTTTGAGTTCGATCCTATTTTACCCGCATTACCAATTGGCTCTATTGAGGCGATGCGTGTCGATATTGACTTGGGTAAATGGGAGTTATCCAGAACACATTGGGCTGTTAAAGATGAACCAATCTTCGATATTCTTATTAAACATAGATATCTAAATCAGCAACAGGTGCAAGCGTCACAACAGCAAAGATTACCACTGCCAACTTTACAGATTACTGATGGAGACTTTAATACTTCACAGGTATTTATCGTTCACGGACATGATGAAATTGCAAAACTAGATGTTGTTAATTTTGTTTCGAGTCTAGGTTTAGAGCCAATTGTATTACATATGCAAGCAAGCTTGGGGATGACGATTATTGAAAAAATTGAGCATTATTCAAACGTGGGGTTTGGTATAGTTTTGTATACTCCTTGTGATGTCGGTTCAAAAGTTGGAGAACTCAGTGGGAAATATAGAGCGCGGCAGAATGTCGTTTTTGAGCATGGGTACCTAATTGGTAAGTTAAGCCGTCCACGAGTTGCGGCTATTGTAAAAAATGCTGTAGAAACTCCAAACGATATAAGCGGTGTGGTTTATATCAGTATGGATTCTCATGATGGTTGGAAAGAACAGTTAAGAACTGAAATGTTAAATGTTGGTTATACTATATAAAGAAAAATTGAACTGAGAAGATTATGACATTAACACTAAACGCATTTCCTATTATCTTTGGTAACGATTCAGAAGTACAAGCTTGTGTGACTTCCTATGATAAGGAAAAACTCTACGAACTGCGACAAAACCATGGAAAGACTCATACTTTTTATCGTGATGGGGAGCAAATTCTATGTTTCTCTCAAGATGGTAATTATCCTATATCGGGTGAAGAGCGCACCATAAGGTTGGATGATAATTATTGGCTGTTGTCCTTTTTGTTTAAAGACGGACTAATACGTTTTCTAACATCATTAGGTAGAAAACCTAGAGGCTATAGCCCCATTGAACTTGTTAGCTCTCGGCCAAAAGATAATATTTTAAATGATATTATTATAGAAGATTTTCCATTTGCCATATTTGTAAAATACGAATTAGCTGTGCGTATTCTAAAAGGAAAGCTTGCTCTTGTAATTGATTGCTATACAAAGAAAATGCCTACGCAAGAATGTTCATATTTTTTAAATAAGGGTTTTGACCTTATAGGAAAATACATTACCAAACAAAATGAGTATGGGCATATTAAATTAGCTGGACTTGTTACAAACATAGAAAATCAGAAGATAACCTATCAAGACAAAGATGGAGAAGAACAAGTCACTGAGGCCAATAAAGCCTTTCTTGAAGCCAGTGTTCTCAATCTTGATAGCTACTTACGATTTTCTTTTGGCAACAAAGCAGATGACCTAATTGAAAAAATCCGTGTCCGGCTATCTGTGTTTAATTCAGGAGAAAATAAGAAAAATAAGATTGATCGACTTAGTTCATACTTAAAATCTCAGGAAATAAAGAGCATCAATGGAATATCATTTGGACTTGGCAATGCTTTGAACGTAACAAGAGACTGCCAACAATTTGCAAAACCAATATTCATTTTTAATGACAGTGGTGAGGCTGATTGGGCTGAAAAAGGATTTACTCAATTTGGCCCATATACAAAAAGAACGTTTGATCGCAATGATCCCTCAATATGTGTTATATGCTCTCAGCAACATAAAGGTGAGGTTGAGCAGTTCGTAAGAAAATTTCTAAAAGGGATGCGGAGTAAATACTTCAATGCTGGTTTAGAAGGAAAATTTCATATCGGGACAAGCAGAGTTGAGTTCTTCACATTTCAGAATGATTCTGTTAATGACTACAAAAAAACTATAGAGACTGCAATTCAAAAAAAATCCCAAGAGGGTGGTAGGTGGGATCTTGCGTTGGTGCAAGTAAAAGAATTGCATAAATCACTGCCTGTTGATCAAAATCCTTACTATGTCGGAAAAAGTCTCCTTTTTCTTCACCAAATTCCAGTACATAACTTTAGGCTAGAGCTACTGTCTGACAGCGATTATTCTTTAGGGTTTTCTTTGAATAACATGGCGCTAGCAACATATGCAAAAATGGGGGGTGTTCCTTGGTTGCTTAAATCGACTCCAACACTTTCGCATGAGTTAGTCATAGGAATCGGTAGTGCCCGTATGGGCGCAGAGCGGTTTGGACCTAACCAACGAGTGATGGGTATAACTACAGTTTTTTCAGGAGATGGTAGTTACATCGTCTCTAACACTTCAAAAGCAGTATCACCCGAGGAATATCAAGGTGCCCTAACAACAACTCTTAAGAAAACATTGGAGAAAATTAAAACAAGGAGAAATTGGCAAAAAGGGGAAACTATTCGGATTGTATTTCATGCTTCTGTAAAAAAATTCAATCATGATGAAATTGAAGCTGTAAGGGCGGTTATTTCAGATTATAAAGATTATAATGTTGAATATGCTTTTCTGAAAATCTCTGAAAATCATGGGGTGCATTTATTTGATTCCGCAACAGCACAAGAAAAAAAAGGTAAGTACGCACCTCCACGAGGGAAGTACCTGAAATTATCAAATTATGAAATGCTGGTGTACTTAATAGGCGGAAAACAGCTCAGACAAGAAACCGATGGACATCCACGAGGACTTATTGTGAGCGTTCATAAAGAATCCAATTTCACCGATATTAAATATTTGAGTGCCCAACTATTTAATTTTTCGGCCCATTCATGGCGAAGTTATTTTCCTAACCCAATGCCCGTAACAATCAGTTATTCAGATTTGATAGCGCATAATTTGGGATGGTTAGATAAAGTCCCTGGTTGGAACGCCTCTGTAATGATTGGTAAAATAGGACAAACACAGTGGTTTCTATAGATACTGATAATGAATATGCGCTCAGAAATTATTATCTAAAACGCACAGAGATGCTTACGGAAGATGGTGCGCACAAATATGCATTAATGGAACGTCTTGGGCATTTGCCTGCAGCGTCAGACACTCTGCCAACACAGCTCTATAAAAAATGTGCTGTGTCAGGCTTTAGAGAAGATTTGCCACCTGAAACTGAGAAAAGTCTATCAGTTTTACTCGGGCAGGCACATTATATTGATGGAACTCCTAGCCCTTGGGTGTCTGATGTATGGGCAATATTGGGAATTAAGTGGGCGGTTGAAAAAACAGAAAATCCAGAATTAGAAACAAAATTTCGTGGGTGGATAAATAACTTTCTTCCGCAAAGAGTAAAAGATGGCCGTTTAGAACCTTATGAAAAGGCCGTTATAGACTATGTAAGTGAAATTGCCTTCACACCAAGCAGTGCCCCTAGCATAGCGCTTTTCTTTCATTTTCAGAAAGCACTAATTATTGATGACCCTTTGTTAAAAGAAAAATATGTCGCTCATTTTTTAAATGAGTTTAAAACAACATATACAGTTGATGCACCAGAACTTTTGTTGGGCGTGATGGTCTATGTCTTTGACAAGTTGAGTCATGAATCTGCATTAGTTTCTCCTAATAGCTGGAGCTTAGATGATCTGATAAATTTTCTGGAAAGTATCCCAACAGGTATGAGAAGGTGGACTTGGGAAGAAAAGCCAAGAACAACAAAAGGAAATGCTGTTAAGTGGCAAGTAGAAAACGAATACCATGTACAAAATCTGCTTTATTTAATGCTAGCCCCTATTTTTCATGATGTGACAGATGAAAATTATACTGACCCTGTAGGACAAAAAAATCCTCGTATAGATTTATATTTACCCTCAATGCATACAATTATCGAAGTTAAGTACAGAAAAGACAGTAAGAAACCTTTTTCATCTTTTATCGGCGAAGTTGCCGAAGATGCCTCATTGTACAGGGCTAATGATAAATACAAGAATTGTGCCCTGATTATCTTTTTGTGGGACCACACAAAAGCTACGCAGGAACATGCTAAATTTAAGGAGGGCGTAATGAAAATAGATGGAATTGATGGGTGTGTAACCATATGCTCTCCATCAGTTATGACATAAGCTCTGATATGAAGTTAAAAATTTCTTTTTTATAGGCAATACTATCAATCAGTAAGCGTCCGCTTATGGTCCAGACTGTGTGAAAACGTAGATTAAATCAACATCTCCGCAAGCAATCTATTATACTTTGTATATCATTATACGACTAGGTGTGAGGAAGAATGAAGCGTTTTATAGAGGGTGAAGACCGTGTGCAGGCGACTTTATTCCCTGAACAGCTTGATGACTATATAGCAGAGGAGAATTCTGTCAGGGTGATTGATGTTTTTGTTGATGAATTGGATTTAAGCAAGATGGGTTTTAAAACAGTTCCTGCTGAAACTGGCCGTCCTTCTTATCATTCAGCCACAATGTTAAAGCTCTATATTTACGGTTATTTGAATCGCATTCAATCTAGCCGCCGTCTTGAGCGTGAGAGCCAGCGCAATGTTGAGCTAATGTGGTTGCTCGGAAGACTAGCCCCTGATTTTAAAACAATTGCAGACTTTCGTAAGAATAACACCAGAGCCATTTGTCTAGTCTGCCGTGAGTTTGTCCTTTTATGCCGCAAACTCGATTTGTTTTCCGAGGCTTTTGTTGCGATTGATGGCAGTAAATTCAAGGCCGTTAATAACCGTGATTTAAATTTCACACGAGCCAAATTAAAATATCGTTTGAGCCTCATTGATGAAAGCATTGCAAAATATCTGAAGCAGATAGACAGCGCCGATCGTCAAGATACGCCGGTTTCTAAAATTAAGGTTGAACGGCTTGAAAACAAAATTGCTAATCTCAAAGAGGAAATAAAACGGCTGAATGAAATTGAGGTGGTGTTAGAGGCCACTCCAGATAAACAAATATCGCTCACTGATCCTGATGCGCGCTCTATGAAAGCCCGTGGCACAGGGATAGTAGGCTATAATGTTCAAGCTGCTGTCGATACGCGGCACCATATTATTGTGGCGCATGAGGTTACGAATATTGGCAACGATAGAGCACAATTATTCAATATGGCCAAACAGGCCAAAATGATTATCGGCAGGGGTGAACTGAAAGTTGTCGCTGATCGAGGGTATTATAACGGAGAAGAGATTTTGGCCTGCGAACAATCGGGCATTACCAGCTTTCTTCCCAAACCTCAGACATCCGGTAATCAGGCAAAAGGCTTGTTTGGTAAACGAGATTTTATCTACAAATCTGAATTGGATGCATATGAGTGCCCGGGAGGTCAGCAAGCCATATACCGCTTTAGCAGCGAAGATAAGGGCAAGGTGATAAGACGCTACTGGTCATCAGCATGCTTGAATTGCTCACTCAAGCCCAAATGTACAACAGGAAAATATCGACGTATCAGCCGTTGGGAACATGAATCTGTCCTTGAGGCCGTAGATGAACGGCTTGAACAAGACGTCGATATGATGAAGATACGAAAATCGACGGTGGAACATCCATTTGGAACGATAAAATTCTGGATGGGCGCAACACATTTTCAAATGAAAACACTGAAGAAAGTTCGCGTGGAAATGAGCCTGCATGTTCTGTCCTACAATCTCAAGCGCATGATGAAAATTATGGGAACAGTGCCTCTAATGGAGGCGATGAGAGCCTGATAAGGCCAATATTGTTAAAAACTAACCTCAAAGGCGGACGATAAGGAAATCTGGTTCACAAATCATTATGTGCTAAAAAACTCAATAAGCTCAAGACAGTCTAATTTGAGCCTTTAAACAAGTAATTAGGTGGTTATTCAGTCTAAAATATCTTATTCCACGTTTTCACACAGTCTGGGCCGAACTCAGACAGTTAAAGAACGCCAATCGCTTGCACGAAAAACGCACAATTCCTCATAAGATACCTTATCGCTTATTTATTGCATGTTATTTCAATGGCTTATGACCTTATATGTTGCTTTATCAGCACTAAAATATGGTCTATCTGTCCTTCGTTATACGCAAGAGAGTCCTCTATTTTGTCTTTTTGAGTAATTTATAGACTGTTGACCTACCAATTCTCATCTGTTTTGCTATAGCTGTTGCCCCTACCCCATTTTCGTGTAATTCACACACTTTTTTTCTATCGATGGTGCGTTTCCTACCAAATTTTACGCCCTTAATTTTGGCTTCCATACGGCCTTCATTGGTGCGCTCTAAAATACGATGCCTTTCGGCTTCTGCTACGGCGGATAATATAGTGATAACCATTTTACCCATCGTACCTTCTGTGCTGATACCATCATCCAGAAAGCGCACGGTAACGCCCATATTATCAAATTCCTTAATAAGAAATATCATATCAGCCGTATCACGGCCAAGCCTGTCCAGTTTTGTGACAAGAATGCTATCGCTTTTTTCAACTTTTAATATAAGCAGCTCTAACCCGCTTCGCTCTGCTGTATTGCCGGATATTTTATCTGTAAAAATACGGCTGGATTTAACACCGGCCTCTTTAAGAGCTTTGATCTGAATATCCAAAGATTGTTGGCTTGTTGAAACACGCGCATATCCGAAAAATCGACCACCCATAAAATTGTCTCCTAATTCGATTAGTGGACATGACTGTACACTAATACTGAAAAAACGATTTAATAGACAATATATTTCATATAAATTATGCTGTCCACTAATTTATAATATAATAGACACTTGGAGAAATGAGCATACCCACATTTGTG
>JAGLRU010000123.1 GCA_023136145.1 Alphaproteobacteria bacterium | reverse complement strand
AACGAAAATCTTCATGTCTGCAATATAATCTTCTTCTCCCTGAAAAACAAGGCATGGAAAACCTTTTGTTTTCAAGCGTTTATAGGTCACCTTTTAAAACTTACTTGTTTTGTCATCTCTTCATTGTGTCGTCTGGCTTTTTTCCACTGGCTTGTTGTTATTGGTTTTCATTGTGATATGCAGAAATTTGCTCAGGTCTTGAAAAGTTATTACTCCTAGAAATTCGCCATTGTTCGCCACCAAAAGTTGTTTCTGACCATGTTTCTGCATGATCTTTAGTGCTTCATCTGCACTGCTCTCCGGCGAGACAACAAGAAAATCCTCCAGAGATTTCATCACGCTTGCAACATTTAGCAATGGCCATTTATTTCGATTCAGCGACATCACGGTATTACGGCTGATGATGCCCGTCAGAACTCCATTGTTGGTCACAGGAAAACTTTTCTGAGAATGTTTGTTGATGTACTGATTGACCAGATCGGTGATTGTCAGGTCGTGGGATACCGCAACGATCCGGTTATGCATGAACTTTGATACTTTTTTTATGGAAAGAATCGAGGATGATTCCATCTGGTGTGCGGCATAGGCACTGGAAGCGTGAACAAAAAAACCAAGTATCCCCAACCACATCCCTGAAATTATATAGTCATAGATGATTACTCTGTAACAGGCATAAGCAATCAGGCCGTAAGCGAAAATTGTCCCGCTTTTAAAGGCGATTCGGGTGGCTGTTATCAGATTGTTTTTGTAATGCCAGATGATTGCGCGCAGTACGCGGCCTCCGTCCAGAGGGAAGGCTGGAGCCATGTTGAACACTGCGATAAACATGTTGAGGTCGCCGTGATACTCCAGCATGCACGAAACAGAGCCAGCATAAACATACGTCTCGTAAAGGCTGGCAATAGCCCAGAAGAAAAGCCCGAGCAGTGCGCTCATGATAGGGCCAGAGATAGCTACGAAGAATTCCCCTTTGGGGTGGCTAGGAGGATCCTTCATTTCGGCTATACCGCCGAAGATAAACATGGTAATGCTTTCTATCCGCATGTGATAATATTCGGAGATGACGGCATGAGCCACTTCATGCACAACGATGGAGAAAAAAACACCAACCACCGTGGCGATCCCCATAAGTTGGTATATATCTGGCGATTGATCCGGCAGGATGTTTGGATATACCTTGCTGGACATCGTCCAGCCGATAAGCACTGCCAGAAGAAGTAAACTGGCATCAGCCTTTATCTTGAAGCCGAAAAAATGAAATAGGGTTGTGCTTTTTATATACACTTGAAGACCTTTTATAATTACGCGAAAGAAGTCTGGAAGCTTAGAATTGTAGCTCCTTTGACTTTTCAACCAAAATAACAATAATGCTAATATAGCATAGAAAACAGAGACAGTTCAGGTGATATGTTCTACAAGAAACGAAAACTTCCGGTCATTGCAGCGTTGATAGTTTGCCTATTGTTTTTATCGGCCTGTCTGCCGGATATGAGGCTGACAAGGTTCTTTACTTCGCCAGTGACTTCCGGGGTATCGCAACAACAAGCAGTTCCACTAAAAAAAGCTTCGCCGAAGTCTCCTCCACTTTATTGCATGGTCGGGCGAGGAGCCTTTTTGTTTGGGAAGGACTGGTATGATTTCAAAGATGCCATGTTTTCCATCCGTCAGGGTGAGCGCGCAAGCATACAAATCACCAGCATCCGCAATAAAAAGGAAATGGTGATTCAGGTTTTCTTCGATGAATGCGGGCAAAGACTGCTCTTCTGTCCGGTTACTGATGCTGCGCCGAGTCAGCTCATTTCATGCGCCAGTCTGTATGCTTTGAAAGAAGACCTTCAACATGGCATCAAGCGTACATTCAATATCCCTGATTTCGTTAAGGATGGAACGATCGCTTGTGCTTTCATTCAGGAAAAACTTAAATCCTTAACCGTTCCAGTTGGTACTTTATACAAACGGCCATAATTTTTAACTTGTTTTGGAAATATAAGTGTTGTTCTGAAAATGAAGTTCAGAGGATATCGGGGGATATTTGTTTCCATCCTTGAACTGGACGTTTATGCTTTGTCATCATTCATGTAGAAATCTGTGAAGATTCATTTGTTTTGAGGAATGATTCGATTGCTATTATGATAGTTCTTTTGGTTTTGTGGGAAGGTGAAGAATGAAACGCGGTCTTATTATATTGTTTGTTTTTTTTACTCTGGTAGTGCCTGTGCAGGGAGCTTTTGCCGGACTCAAAGTGAGTGAGGGGTATGCTTCGGTAAATTTTAAAGAACTTGGCCAGACGATTGTTGGGATAGGAATTTTGGATATTAGGGATCCCGATGTTGCAGATGATTATGCGCGTCTTGTTCATTGTAGTCTTTACAGAAA
The DNA here is from genome assembly GCA_023136145.1 of Alphaproteobacteria bacterium. GTDB lineage: Bacteria > Pseudomonadota > Alphaproteobacteria > Micavibrionales > UBA2020 > PALSA-926. The sequence goes on along the minus strand of JAGLRU010000123.1, from coordinate 1,850 downwards.
AAATTATGCCAATGATGTTGAGTGGAATAAAATCCGGGACCAGATTATTTTCGATGTGATGGAAAAAAGAGAATATTATCGAGTTATGTACGAAGTATATGGTGTTTTCAAGCTGGGACGGTATGATTTTGATAAGCAATTTTTCCCTCTTGGCATGAATAAGTTTGGAAGAGATACTGCGATGAGGAACGTGGGTTATATAGAGCTATTTTCAAATAAAGGATATATTCCTTACTGTGGACGCACGAATATTTCAAAAATTTTCCTACCAAACATTAGTCTGAGACCAAATCATAATGTGACTGTGGAGGGATTCGGGGTTCCGGTAGAAAAAGTTGAAGGGATACTTGCTCGTATGGAGAAGGCAAAAAATGTGGATCGGCTGGTTTATGGCCGGATCAGGGTTCGTATCACAGAGCCATTGCCAGTAATATCGAAACACTTTAGAATAGAAATGAAAGGTGATGTTGTGTCTGTCGATTTTTTTCTTGACCGTGAAATGGCGAAGCCTATTGGCGGTGTGCAGTTTTCCAGATAAGTTCTTGGAGTTATCCTTCTTGAATCTGAGAGCGGATTTCTTGGCGCAGCGCATCAATTGGCCATGCTTTGCCTTTGTTCTCGAAATGCCAGAACGTCCAGCCGTTGCAGGAAGGGAGTCCTTGCAGGGAGGCACCTACCTTGTGGATGGAACCTCTGTGATCGCCTACATGGTTCCGGGCGATCAGGTTGCCGTCGGCTCTGACGCGGGCGGTGAAGCGGCGGGAATGGTCGAACAGGACTGTTCCGGGTATTAGCATTCCTTGTTCCACTACCTGTCCAAAGGGGACGCGGGGTTCGGAGCGTTTTTCAATCGTTTTCAGTAGACTTTCATCGTCTCCTTGTTTTATAGCTGAGAGGCGTTCTTTGGCGAAGGCTATATATTCTCTTTCTTTCTCGATGCCGATAAAGTCGCGTCCCAATTTTTTGGCGACGGCGCCGGTGGTGCCTGTGCCGAAGAAAGGGTCAAGGACTACGTCGCCGATCTCAGTGGAGGATAGGATGACGCGGTGGAGCAGGGCTTCTGGTTTTTGGGTGGGATGTGCCTTTTTACCGTCCAGTTTCTTCAGTCGCTCGCCTCCGGTGCAAAGCGGGATCGTCCAGTCGCTACGCATCTGCAAATCTTCGTTTAGTGCTTTCATTGCATCGTAGTTGAAGCGATATTTTGAATTTTCAGATTTCGATGCCCAGATCATGGTTTCGTGCGCGTTGGTGAAGCGTCGCCCCCGGAAGTTCGGCATTGGGTTTGTTTTGCGCCAAACGATGTCGTTCAGAATCCAGAAGTCGAGATCCTGCAACAATGTGCCGAGGCGGAAAATGTTGTGATAACTGCCTATGACCCAGATCGCGCCATCGTCCTTTAGAAGGCGGCGGGCTTCAAGCAGCCATTCTTTTGAAAATTTGTCATAGGCTGCAAAACTGGAGAATTTATCCCATTCATCCTCCACTCCGTTGACTTTGGAGTTGTCGGGACGGTGGAGTTTGCCCTGGAGCTGGAGGTTGTAAGGTGGATCGGCGAAGATCAAATCGATTGATCTTGATGGAAGTTTTTTCATGACCTCTATGCAGCTTCCGGACAGAATCCGATTGCGCGGAAGAGTGATTTTTTTTGATTTAACAATGTGTTTGTCGATGGTCTTCATGTTTCCCCCTAAGTAGCTTCTGAGGGAATCATGAGTCATTCGGGATTCGCCGTCAACAAAAAACTTCTAAAAAGAGTCAAATAAATCAGTTCTTTACAGAAGGTTCTTTAACCAACTGTTTAAGCACAGGGGAAAATGTGCGGCGATGATGAATGGTAACTCCATGAATTT
>JAGLRU010000122.1 GCA_023136145.1 Alphaproteobacteria bacterium | reverse complement strand
AGTTGTTCCTGTTTTTCGCGAGAATAACCAACGCCGGGCATGGAGGCAAAGAAACCAAGTGGATCACAAGACGAAAACGGATCATTCCCCGCGCTGCCTGATTGAAGTATTGACGACCACATCTGACCCGATCTGGTTAAAGTGTCCATAAATACCCTCTGTCCCTCAGCAGCGTCAAAAGAGCGAGTATTGGAAGCAAAAGCACCAGAGAAAAACTTCTGTAATGAATCCGCCCATTCCATCATCGTCTGATTAACAGGCTTGGCCTGCCCTGTCGCCTGAGAGAATCTCTGCATCATATTCAAAAACATCTCGCCTGCTCTGGTGAATTGTTGCTGAAACATCGCAACGTCTGGAACGTTCTGCCCGCTGGAAAGTGCGTTTTGCCATTCTTTGAACAAATCAGCCCACGGCTCCACCCCCTGAAAACACTGAGACATCTGTCCCTGTTCGCAGAAAGCTTTATGCTGCTGCTCAAGCCACGCATCCCAATGATGCTGTTGCGTCCTTAACCAATCATTGCTCGCTGCTGACTGAGCGTTCATCATGATATCTAGTCCTTTCCTAAAGAGAATTCTATAGCAGTTGAATTTATGCAGTATAATAATTTAAAAAGTTCAGCAATGTAAAGATCAGAGATGTTCAGACTTCCACTAATAATTTCCAAAAAACCCTTGCCTGAAATTACGATAAAGTTTAAATTTAGATAAATTATTTTATTAAACAAGAGTTCTTTATAAATCATCATACATCAATCTAAATATATCTAGATCTCCTTATCATATATCAAAAAAACCCTCGTTACATGGAGAAAACTTTGACCCTACGCATCATCAAGAAATATCCCAATAGACGCCTGTATGACACGGAAAAAAGCTCTTACATAACTGTGGCGGACGTTCTGAAGCTTATTCGCCAAAACGTGGAGTTTAAGGTCGTCGATACAAACAACGGTAAAGACATCACCCGTTCAACCCTCGTTCAAGTCATTATGGAGCGAGAAGGTGGCTCGGCACCTATTTTTACAACCGATATGCTGACCCGCTTTATACGAGTTTATGACGACACTTCGCAGGCACTATTCGGTGAATTTTTAGATCATAATCTCAAAATATTCGGAGAGCAGCAAAAAATCCTACAAGATCAAATGGATGGTATCGTCAACTCCCCGATCCATGTCATGCAAAACCTGACAGAACGCAACATGACCCTCTGGAAGGAAATGCAGCAACGCTTTCTTGATCTGGCTACTGGCAACACCCTGGAAACCACCGAAACCTCACTCCCTACGAAAACAGAACCGGCAACAAAAAAATCCGTTCCAAAAAAGAAGAAATCTACACAGAAATAATGGCGGAACAGAGGACACTTGGCCAAATATAAGGTCACCTCTAAAAACCACCCTTTGCGTTATTCCGGCAAAAGCCGGAATCTTTTTTATATTCCAATGAGATACCGGCTTTCTCAGTCCAAAAACCCTAATCTTTGAAAAGGCACCAACAACACGCATTTCTGCGCGGATAGTCTCTGGAAGGTGAAAGGTTGGTGGAGCTGAACGGGATCGAACCGTCGACCTCCTGCATGCCATGCAGGCGCTCTCCCAGCTGAGCTACAGCCCCGTAAAAAACGATCGGCTTGAATATAAAAAAGAATTTCAATAAAAGCAAGCACACTGGAATGTTAAAGGGGGGGACATCATGATCAAAATGGGTTGCTGAAAAACCCTGATTTCTCAACGACTTGAAAAATACTGCACAAACTCGCAAAAAAGTGTATTTTTAATGACATTTTTACTTATCAGAGGTGTCATGAAAAAGTTACTACTATCACTTGCTGTTGGAATCGCTTTACTATCAACAACTGCGTCTGCCTTTTCCGCCACACGGGAAGGCATCGCTGCGATTGTCAATGATACCGTAATAACGATGACGGACATCCGCGACCGGACTGAGCTTT
>JAGLRU010000121.1 GCA_023136145.1 Alphaproteobacteria bacterium | reverse complement strand
GCACAACTAAACCCTTCAAATACAGCGTTTTTTTGCTGTTTCATCACCGTAAAAGAAAAGTGAAAAGCTGATGGGCTTTCTTCCTCGAACTTGTAAAATCTAAATCGAGAAGCAGATTCCTGCACGATTTCGGAAGCACTGTTTGCAAGATACGTGCCTTCACCTGTATGTCGTTCCAAAAGAGTCAGACCGCTGTTTTCGCCAAGCCAGTAGAGCATCCGAGGATAGATCGCCGATGCAACTTCCCTATCATTGTCGGTGTTATAAAACAAAATTTCGAGCGGTTTCGGGACATCAACACCTTCCTTCACCATCATAACGATCCCATCGCGCAGGTATGCGGTATTGAGTGCCTTAAGCGGAGTCATACTCAAATCGCCAACACTTACTAGATGCTGCTCCAAACCTTTAATTTTTCTGTCGGCTGCATCCATCAGGCTCATAACAGAAACGCCTGCTGGTGGATCGCTCAGAAACGGCTGATATTGCCCGTTAACAAGTACAATACGCCCGGAACCCTCAAGAAGTTTCTGCGGAATTTTCTTCACGTCGAACTTTACCGCCTCCATCGAATAGCGAAATTTAACGTCCACCAGAGGACGTAAATTCGTGCGCCGCCATCCTTCCCAATCAGGCGTTGGCAATCCCGTCTGCGAAAAAATATCCGCGCCAGTTGTACGCAACGCCTTAATCCATCCTGCTGCTTTTTGTTTTTCAAGTACCTCCGCATCCACCAGCCACGGAAGTGCTGTTGTGTTTGACATGACAGGCTGCATAAAACTTTCCTTCATGGTTCAGGCAGCCTTCCCGATGTCAATAAAATCCGCATAGCCTTTTTCCTCCAACAATAAAGCCAACTCTGCCCCGCCGGTTTTACAAATTTTTCCATGCGCTAAAACATGCACAACATCCGGCTTGATGTAATCCAACAAACGCTGATAGTGCGTGATAACAAGAAAAGAACGCTCTGCCGACCGCATCGTGTTCACGCCTTCTGATACGATTTTCAGTGCATCAATATCCAGCCCGCTATCAGTTTCATCAAGAATCGCAAGTTTCGGCTCCAGCATCGACATCTGCAAAACCTCGTTGCGCTTTTTCTCGCCACCGGAAAAACCAACATTTACGCCACGCTTCAACATCTCAACATCCATATCCAGACGCATTAGATTCTGTTTTTGCTGCTTCATAAAACACACCGGCTCCGGCTCCATCTCTCCGCGTTTCTTGCGAATGGAACTGAGTGCTGTTTTCAAAAACTTGGTAGTCGAAACACCCGGAATTTCAATCGGATACTGAAATGCCAGAAATATCCCTGCAACAGCGCGATCTTCCGGCTTCATCGCCAGAAGGTCTTGTCCCATAAAGGTGACCTTACCTTCGGTGACTTCATAACCACTGCGCCCAGCCAGAATATATGAAAGCGTTGATTTCCCCGACCCGTTCGGCCCCATAATCGCATGAACTTCTCCGGCTCCAATAGAAAGATCGATACCTTTCAGCACTTCCCGCCCCTCGATAGCGACGTGTAAGTTTTCAATTTCAAGCATCATCCTACGCTCCCTTCCAGACTGATTGCGACAAGCTTTTGCGCCTCAACTGCGAATTCCATTGGCAGTTTCTGCAACACTTCGCGACAAAATCCATTGACGATCAACGTCACCGCCTCCTCCTCCGGTATCCCGCGCTGGCGACAGTAAAATAATTGATCCTCGCCAATCTTTGAAGTGGATGCTTCATGTTCCGTCGTCGCAGTTGGATTTCTGTTTTCAATACGAGGAGCCGTATGCGCTCCACAATCAGAACCAATCAGCAAACTATCACATTGCGTATAGTTCCGCGCATTATCCGCACTAGAAGAAATATGCACAAGACCACGATAAGTATTATTTGATTTTCCAGCAGAAATCCCCTTGGAAATAATACGCGACTTTGTATTTTTCCCGATATGTATCATCTTGGTACCAGTGTCAGCCTGCTGAAAATTATTAGTCAACGCAACTGAATAAAACTCACATACGCTGCTGTCTCCCTGCAAAATACAGGACGGATATTTCCATGTGATCGCGGAGCCAGTCTCCACCTGAGTCCACGAAATTTTGGAACGGTCGCCCTTGCAAATGCCTCGTTTGGTAACAAAATTATAAATTCCGCCATTACCGTCCTTGTCGCCCGGATACCAATTCTGAACCGTCGAATACCTGATCTCCGCGTCTTCCATAGCGATCAACTCAACCACTGCAGCATGAAGTTGATTTTCATCACGCTTCGGCGCGGTGCAACCTTCGAGATAACTAACATAAGAGCCTTTTTCCGCGATAATCAGCGTGCGCTCAAACTGCCCAGTCATCGCCTCATTGATGCGGAAATAAGTGGAAAGCTCCATCGGACAGCGCACTCCTTCGGGGATATAAACAAATGTACCATCGGTAAAAACCGCCGCATTCAAGCAGACGTACTTATTGTCCGTACTTGGCACAACAGAACCCATATATTTCCTAACCAACTCTGGATATTCCCGAACCGCATCCGAAAGTGAGCAGAAAATCACACCCACCTTGTGCAGTTTTTCTCGAAACGTAGTAGCAACGGAAACACTATCAAACACGGCATCAACCGCCACTCCCTCCAGCCTCTCCTGCTCGCGCAGAGGGATGCCTAGCTTTTCGTATGTCTCCAACAGTTTCGGATCAATTTCATCGAGACTTTTTGGCTTCTCCGCCGATTTCGGAGCAGCGTAATAAAAGACATCTTGATAATCAATTTCTGGATACTTAAGATTCGCCCAGCGCGGCTCCGGCATGGAAAGCCAATGCCGATATGCCGCCAATCGTTCATCAAGAAGCCACTGCGGCTCCCCTTTTTTAGCAGAAATAAAGCGGACAGTATCTTCACTCAAACCCTTCGGAGCGAATTCACTCTCGATGTCCGTGACGAATCCGGCTTTATATTTCTCATCCATAGAACGGACTGTCTGTAGCGTTTCGTTTGAAATAGACATTCCCTGATTTACCTCCGATCCGACATGATGCTTGCAAGGGAAACT
>JAGLRU010000120.1 GCA_023136145.1 Alphaproteobacteria bacterium | reverse complement strand
TTGTTGATAGTTTCAATCGTTCTGGCCATCTCTCCAAAGGGATCATCTATCGGATCCATATTAATCGTTAGCTTGTTGTAGATAAATTTGGTGAGTTGCACATCGGCACTGTAATAAACGGGGTTTGCGGCGGTACAAGGGCCTGTATTCCCTCCATTAGAATTCGGGTCGCAAAATGTCGCTTGAAATTCCGCACGGCGCCGTCCTTCCGTCTGCCCCGCCGACAGGACATTCATGCCTTGCGTATTTAGTCCGGCATTCAAACTTTCATCCTGCCATGCTTTGCGCATAGAGTGAGCAAACATCGTGGCGCGGCTAAGTCCACCAGCTTCTGTTGCAGCGATGCAAGTATTGTCGCTGGGGCGTAGGTTTATGTGATCTTTAAGCCCATGCTTTTGCATTGAAAGTATGTTCTCCGCCGTGGCTGTAGCATCAAATGCGTCATGCAGAGCAAGAGACTGGCCAGCGTAACTTACGTTGAGCTGATCGGTCATATTTTGCAGGGACGGCTTCAAGTTGTAGTACCACATAGTTTCCCACCAGTTGATAAAATCAAACTCTAACTGTGTCAGTACACCGTCCGTCATAACGGTATTCATGCTGTCTATAAACCCTATCAACGCAGCCTGTGCAGCATCCAAGCATGTCTGCAAAGCATTCGCGAGCCAAACTGCGATCTTGTTCGATGTGTTGATTCTGATGCAATCATCGTCTACAGCTTCTTTATGGCAATGGCAGCAGATGTTGGAGCCACATGGTACGCACACTGTCCAAGAGTTGCAACCGCAGTTGTAAGTTCCAGCTATATTTGGCGTGGCAGGTTGCGCAGGAAAGGGCGGTTGCCAAATCTGGGAACTTACTGTTAGGCTAAAACCGACAAGAGACATCATTAGAAAAACGAGGGCAATGAATTTCCATCCTCGTTTGTTGATGGAGACGAAAGATGCCGTTATTTTTTGTGCGATTTTTTTCATCATTCAAAAGATACGCCCGCGCTTGCTGTTCCTAAAATTTTTGCCGCCCTGATTTCATCTCCCACTTGAGCCGCCAACAACAAAGAATAGCGATCCATCAAATCCAACTGGTCGTTCATTTGCATTACATGAAGTGCCTGTTGTATAACCATCTCCCGTTGGTTGTTTTCAGGCTCATCAATCTGTCCTAGCGCGTATTGTCCACTGCGGAATCTTTCGACCATCAATGCCTGCATGATCTCGTTATGACTGGGATTCGGAGAAATCACAGCGGCGGGAGGGGGGGGTACACCAGCGGCTTCTCGCAAGAGAGATACATATCCATTTGGGGCGAGAGGATCAGGGAGCAGGGCAGTATTGACACTGCCTGGGACGCGACGAGCTACAATATGGTAGAGACTATCATAGATGACCTGACGCTTAGCCTTGTAAGACTCTTTTTTCAGAATAGCATTCTGTCCTTGCCAACTTGAAATGGTGCTTGACGGAACTAATTTCGTCACAAACGGCTCAGCAATATTAGTAATTAGATCATCTATGTTTCTTTTAAGATCAGCCCCTGTGGCAGGATTCGTGAGATCAAGGGTGTCATCCATAAAAATCAGTCCGGCGACATCGAGGTTTTTATCAGCAAATGTCCCATCGACGAGACATTCGCCTGGGCCGGCTGGTGTACCGTTATTGTAATCCGTACGGCAATAGCGTGTAATATACTCTTGCCAGCGGTCGCTTATATCGAAAGATGGGCCTCTTGCTGAAGGAAGGCCGACCGTGTTGCTGGAGCGAGGTAGTCTTTCAATGGGAGCGGATGCGTTATAAGCTCGGCGAAAACTGGCAACGCGGGTCATACCACCAACTATTGTTCCGGCTACGCAAGTATTGCCACTCGGACGCAGTTCACGGTGGGTTTCCAATTCCCTTTCCTTGATTTTTATTCTGAGGTGATCGATATTCACCGCGTCCATGAAGTATCCTATGGAAAGAGATTGTGAGGAAGGCGGGACGCTTAACTGGTCCGTAATCATTTGCATTGTAGGCAGAAGGTTATAATACCAAAAAGTGCCCCACCAACCCCCCATATTTTGTATCGCAGGTTCAAACGCGGGGATGACCGTTGCTGTAAAAAGCGCGACTTGGGCGGTTATAAATGCTGTTAGTATCTGCTCTGCCTGAATCAAGGAAGGTATGATGATGGTGTTTCCGATAGCAAGGATAGCGGCGGTGGAATCAGAAGGAGACGGCCCTGCAGTACAAGTGTCATTTCTACACCCCTGAGAACTACCTGGGGTGGCAGTACTAGCACATTGTGCCACTGCAGGACAAGTGGTAACGAAATTTACTGCTAAGTAGCTTACGCTCAGGAAAACAGCTAATGAGAGCAGGATCAGAAATTTTTGAATTGCATTTTTTTTATGCACCCTATTGCCCTCAATAAACAAGCTATAATCTCATAACGACAACACAGATGTCATTGGTTCTCAGTCACACCTTGCCAATCCTATCACATTTTAGAAAAAAGTGCCTAGATCATACTGTTAAACTGTTAATGAGAAAGATCATAAGAATTAACTATCAGGATATTGTCCCCACCATGTTTTTGGATTAAACGGCCATAAGGTTGCGGCCTGACCTTAGCATATCTGTCAAGCAACTTTTCAACTGCGTTATTAAAGCTGCCTTTATAAGCGACATCCTCATTTAGACGATAATCATAGTCAATATCCCAATGAAGCTCCACCTTTGCCATCCTCGACCAGTCGCTTAATATCGTTCTCAGGGTTTGCCCTCCATATGCACTCCAAGAGGGGCTTCTAACATCTGGCGAGATACCAGTTATTTTGACTTTAGGCTCCAGAGTTGTAGAAGTAGCTTGAAATTTATCAATGCTCAGGCTTGGAACCTTTTTTGTTAGAGGTGCTGGCTTTTCAGCGCGAACCACCGCTCGCAACGAAGTTTCAATTGTTCTGTTGGAAATCATATCTGTTGGAATCACGTCTACTTTTTTGTTTTCTGATGCCTGTTCCGCACGATAATATGCGGCGAGATTAACTTTTTTGTTATTTGGAATAGCTTTTGCAGGGCTTATATTTGCTTTCCGCGAAATGGAAACCTTCGGAATTTTTTTAACCGGTTTTTTCACAGATGGTGCTGTTGCGATAGTTTTTTTTAGCGACGGGGCAACTTTGTTTTGTTTCTCATCATCGTTCAAATTAAAAATTCTACTAATCAGCGAGACCGTTGGTTTATCACGGCGAATCGTTACGGTCTTTTGCTTTTTCGTTTTTATTATATTGTTTTCTGTTCTTGGCAGGGGATTGATTCGAATAACATTTGTAATCGGTTCCGAAACCACTACTGAAGTTGGCGCGTTAAAAGGTGATTTTACGGCTGCCGGAATTCTCACTTTATTCATTCTGTCGTTGTATATCATATCCGCTGGAATCATGTCCGCTTTGTTAGCGTTGGTATTTCCTATCGTCTTATGCGAAGAGGAGGTTGGAGCGGACGGATATATGATTGGTAGCATACTTACAATAATGACATTGTTCTGACGGCTGAAACCAAGGTTTCGCGACGACAGCATATTTGTTAGCACTTCCTCCCAGTGTCTTTCACCACTCCAAGATACGAGGATTTCTTGATTAACACCCGGAGAAAGCGAAACTTTGTATATCGGCGGAATAATCTGCTGAAGAGCTATTTTCAAAGGCAGTTTGGTGCCGAAACCAGAGATGACTCCTACAGGAAGCGGTTGTGCGGTGATTTCAGGTTTTTTGTTAATTACGACTCTGTCTGTCACGAATCTGTCCGCTATGACTTTGTCAGATATTGTAATGGGGGCGGTTTCAACGTCATGCACTTTTTGAGTAGGCATTTTGTGGATATTTTTATCCCATAGAATATCATTTTGCGCAGGAGTTATGGCAGGTTGCGTACTGACGACGACAGGAGAAGGTGTTGGTACGGGAGACTTCCATTCAAAACCAGCGGAAACCGGAAATGTCCACGTTAACAAGATGACAGAAGATATAGCTAATGCCGCCATCTTTGTTCCTGAAAGTGCGGACACTGAAACAATACTTTGTCCTAGCGTGTTCTTTACCATCATCTTTATCCCGTTTAATGTTTCAAAAATAATATCACCCAATGAGGATATACCCCTAATTATAAGTTATAGGACAATTATCCTGCTGAAATCAACAGGAACCACTGTCCAGAAAGATGCGACGACGACTGTATATCCATGCGGGGCGATGAGATCCGATAAACCATAGTCGAACAGATCGTAAAGCTGCTGCAAAAGAGAGACCTCTTCGTTCTAATATCCATAAGACAATACCAACGCCGATCAACAAGTATATTGTCCAGAGTCTGGCATGTACCAGAACTAGAACGACGAAAAATATCGCACGTCCGTCAAGAAAGAAAAACCGTGCTGGTTTCATAGTATTGCGCCAATGCCACCCCACCTCATCTTCATCGTTTTCTAACATTTATGTCCTACCTCTCCTTATTTAATTTAATAAGATTGATCTATAGTATCATCATCTTTTGTCTCTTCCCTATGATCCTTCAACGCCTTGGTTCCATGTGCGTAAATCAGATAATGACGTTTTTCTATCAATCCAGCATCCAAAGCTTCCTTAGCCGACGACTCCATAGTTTTACCATACTTTGGCACCATTTGCATCAGTTCTGCCGACCATTTGTCAAAATGAAGGTTGAGCATGTGTTCGCGGATTTCCTCAGTGAAAGGCATATATTCCCTGAGTGCTGTTCGTCCTCCACCAATTTTAGGCACTAATGTTTGAGTAACAATTAATCTCATCGTTTCCATAAGCGCAAAAGCGCGCTCGGTTCGTTCATTAGGCTCGAATGTTGCCACCATCCGCCGAATCGTTGACGCAACTCCCGTTGTGTGTACCGTGGCATAAACGATATGACCTGTTTGCCCCGCTTCAATGGCGGCAGAAATCGTTTCACGGTCACGAGCTTCCCCTACCAGAATAATTTCAGGCTTGCGCCGCAACGCATTACGCACGCCATCGGCAAATGTTGGTAGGTGGCGCGGAATTTCCGTCTGAGCTACCAAACTGCGACGGCTGAGAATCGTATCATAAGTGAACTCAATCGGAGCTTCGTAGGTCAACATCTTGCCGCAGCCATGCAGACTTTCAATCAGCATCCTGCATCCTGCGGCCAATAGGGTTGTTTTCCCAGATCCTGTTGGTCCTGTCACTAGCACTATACCTTGACGAGGTTTCCAGTACTTAAGGATTTCTGAATCGACTTTCAATGTTTTCATCGTTGGTGGAGAAGATGGCAGCACTCGCATGGTGATCTGGATGCCATCGCGTCCATCCGCCAGAATCGCTGTCATGTTTACACGAAAGCGCGTGCGGTGAGTTCGGTCTATCATAATTTCGTAGGATAAGTCGATGTCCTTGCCACCCGCTAGTATAGGGAGAGCTTCCGCGCCGTAAATGCGACTAACCACGGCAGCCATATCAGCACCGTCGATGGAGCGATTGGTGGCGGGGTAGAGAACGCCATAAATTTCGCTGTAAACCGTCCTGCTGGTCTGAAAAGTTATGTCTGAAGCGTTTCTTTTTACGCACCACAGCAAAAACGAATCAACATGAATCTCTTGAAAACGATCCGGTTCTCCCGGCCATGTTTCTTTGAGATCGTCTATACCCTTCTTGAGAAGACTTACCGGTCTGCCGGCTTCCATAATTCGGCCCCTGTAAGGAATTGCGATGGACCCGTTATCTTGAGAGCACGATCACCCACCCGCATTTGGTTTTCATCGCTAGTGATACCACGGTCTTCATGCAGAGAGTATGGTTCCGAAATCATGCCCTGTGCCAACAACATTCTGTAACGCACCATACCAGTGTAATCTGCCACTAGCTGGTTGACGTTTAACTCGAACATCTGCTCTGCCTGTTCAAAACCAGCATTCCATCCCTGTTTTATCCATGTGCTCCAGTCTGCCTGTTCACCCTTGTTTTTCGGCCACAGTACGCGAGGAGGAGGCGGAACCACCGACCATGATTGCACAAGATAATGACGCCAGTCTCGCGGAGCCGAAACAATTTTCGCCTTTTTGTTGATGTCAAAGACTTTGTCAGCTACAGCTGCTTCATTTCCACCGTTTATGATAACCATCGCATCTATAGATTCTTTTATAATCGGAGGCTCGATCAACAAACCAGATGCAGTCGTTGCCAGCAATAAACGAAAATTAAACACACTGTCTAGTACTTGATCGAAACCTTTCATACGCTCCATGATCTGATAATTGCGTTTGGCAAGGCCACCACGTGCACCGTAGGATAATGCAGCTTCTTTCTGGGCATCCTTGCGCATATCAATGACGATTTCTCTGTTGACCGGGTCATCAGTAATCGTAGGGGCTATGCCAGCACGGGATTCGTTAATATACTGTAGTGCTTCGACTTCAGGGGGCGGTATCACATGCCCTATTCCGTCCTCTTTTCCATTTATTTTTTTCAACTCCGAATACTCGCTACGCTTTTCACGAGCCTTCTTCGCCAGCATATTTGCCTTGTAAGTAGGGTTATTTGGATTTGTTAGACTGTCAAAATCGAATTCATCTGCTGTTTCTGTGTTGGCTCCTGTTTCAGATTCTCCAAAAATATTACTTGAGCCATATATGAAGGAGCTTCCGGTAGACGCTTTTTGTCCGGCGGCAAGGGCTTCTGCCGAAGGCATCGCGGTTTCCAATGGAGGGATAGATTTCGACAATGACAGCGTCGGTGGCGGACACGTTCCCCCAAAACAAGCTGTTTCTTGCGCGAAAGAAGGTGACACAAAAAAAAGAATGCCACTGATAAGAAATAAGAGGATTGTTTTGTGAGATAGGCTCATTTCCTCTGCCACATCATCAACTACCGGAAATAGGCGCATAATTCAACTCCACGATCCGGCGATCCGGATCTACTACGATCTCCGCACGGCGTCCGACCTGTAGGCCAAGATCACGCAACACTTCTATAACAGATTTTTCACGCGCCTGAACGGAAACCACAACAGGCGCCGGCGGTTTGTCGCCGTTCACCTGCAATTGGTAGCCTGCACGTTCTGCCAGCGACCGCGCCAACGACTCGACAGGCCCTACCCAATCCACCGACACTGCTTGCCGCAATTCTTGTGGGGCAGAAGGAGCCGTTTGAATTGAAACTCCGGGGTTTCTGGCTTGTTCTACGGAAGCTAGAGTTTGGAGAGCTGTTGATGCACGATCTACTGCTGCTGCAAGACGTAGTGCTACAGGATCAGGTTCTGCCACTAGTTGCTGATCTACTTTGTATTGTGTACATGCCGTAAGCATACATAAGAGAGACATAGTAGATAAGATTGAAATTTTCCTGTCCATATGAATGTATTCCACCTTAATCTGAGAATCTGTCAATTCGTATACGAAGTATAGATGTTAACTTATTTTTATGTTCTTGAAAACAGTTAAGCATCTGCTTTTTCATTTTTATTATTCCTAATAGAGAGTTTTACAAGGTTATCCAGGGTTATGCGTCCTTATTATTGAAGCGATCCGTTTGTCTTTATTGCGCATTAACCTGTATTTTCGCATCGCGTTTATCACCTTTTTTCTATATTTATGACCAAGTCGAGGAGTACCAGAATGATAATAGGCAATTCCTTTGGACAGACTGCCAGTTTGATTTATTTTTTTGCGCAAAATCCATGCGCCAACTCCTATGTTAACACAGGCATCATTGCGTACTCTATAAGTTGCCACCGATTTGCTAACGCCCCAGTAACGGGCTAATTCTGGAATCCAGAGAGTATTGATCTGCATTGGCCCCAAATCATAAGTATTATTGGAGTTGCGTACTGCCTGACCGACCTTGCCACCTTCGACATTAAGAATGCCGATAATCACAGAAGGTGGTACGACGTAAGTCTGAGCAGCTGCGAAGATGCAAACGGCAAACGCCTGTGCTGTAATCATGACTTTTCCATTTCCTTTTTTGACTGGGTCATTTCAAAAACTCTGTTAGAAGCAACAAGGTATTGTCTGGACGACCCACGATTGCTGTCAATATACCATCTCCCGGTCGGCGATACAGTGTAAACGGAGCCGCGCCTTCTTTCCAGTTTTTAGCTAACATGTTGTTTTCTTTTATTTTTTGATAAGCACCATCTTTGATTTTATCTTTGGAAAGTGCTGCCGTATTTCCATCGATATATGAACGCCATGCTTCTTCTGAATTTTCTACCGACAACAGTGCAGCACCACCATTGCGGTTCCCTAGCTGTTCGCCAAACGGAACAAGCCGCACCTGCAATTTCCCTTCCTTGATAGAATCTTCCAGATCATTCCAATATTTATGACAATCACCACAGTTTGCATTAATAAATATATATAAATAGGGTGCTTGACTATCACCTATGGCGATCCAATTGGCTTTTTCGGTTTTTGCATAAAACTTTTCCGCTTTTAATTGGGAATTTTCCGCCCCTGGTGCGGCAGCCTGCGAACCCTCCGTCCTTTGTTTGAGAGCTTCCAGTTGTTTTCTTGTTTCCAGCGTGCCGTCCGGGGCATACATCATGCCCAGAATCAGCGCACCTTCTGGCGTTGCGTAAGCAAACTGCACCTTTTTTTCGTCTTTTTTATCAGTAATGATCCAGCTATCCATCCCATATGCAGTTCCAAGAAAATCAATCTTGCCACCTGCCGCCTCGAATTGTTTAAGAAGCGCGGGGTTTCCGGCCTTTTGCGCTAAGGAGGGAAGAGCTGTCATTAGAATACCTGTTGTCAATAATAACAGAAAAAATCCCTTGATTCTTATTTTCGCCATAATTGATCTCCTAAACTCTGAGGTTAGAATAGTCTTTATGAGGTAACAAATGGTTAAAATAAAGTAGACATTTAAGCAAGGACAGATTCCCCTCTTGCTGTCTTATTGACATCGTACTTGTTGATTGGGAATGATTTCCCTGTTAATAAGCAAGACTCTTCGTGGGCGATTCAGAATAACATGTAGGGAAAATATATCCCAAGTTAACTGTCTCTAATTTTCATTACCCAAGTCAAGTGAAAAAGATTACGTTAAAATAAATAATCTTATTAAAAGCGGTTGAAAGTATATATGCAAAACGTGGCAAATAAAGTTAATAAGAATGAACTGGACAAGGTACTGGCGCGTATTCAGGGGCTGCGGGGTAAAACCGTAGCACGGGGTTGCACTGAAGCAGAGGCATTGTTGGCCGCTGGCAAAGTTGCTGAATTGTTGGATCGTTACGGCTTGTCGATGAGCGAAGTAGACATAAAAAAGCAGAGCTGTTTCAGTGAAGGTATCGAAACCCAACGTCGCCGGCGCGGTTCGCTAGATAATTGTGTTGGCACCATCGCTGTTTTTTGTGATTGTCGAGCATGGCATGAAATAGCGCAGGATGGGCGTATCCGAAATATTTTTTTCGGACTTCCTGCGGATGTGGCAGGAGCGCGTTGTCTTTATGAAAAAATAGAGGAAGCTTTCGACACCGAGACGGAAAACTTCAAGTTCGGCGTTCTTTATGATCGTTGTAATTCCCACCAGCGTCGCCGCGCCACGATATCATTCCAACTTGGTCTGGGGCATGGTGTATGTACAAAACTCGACAAGCTCAAGGAAACACGAAATACTACAGTCCGTACCGTAGGCGGGCGCGATTTGGTGTTGATTAAGAACAGCGTTATTGATGATGAGCTTGCTAATCTTGGCTTAAATCTGCGTGTATCTCGCGCCAATCGCAGTAGACAAGTATTTTCTAAAGCTTACCACTCCGGGCGCGTCACTGGAGAGAGCCTGAATTGGCATGATAAAATAGGAGAGCTTTAGCACTGCGTTTTATTAGAGAGATACCAGCTTCCGCCAGTATAACGGGGATGGTTTAAAACACTTTGTCATGCCAGACTCGTTCCGGTATCCAAAAGACTGTCCAGCCGTCACTATGGCTCTTTTTCATCAGTAAAACGTGCAAACGCGCTTCCATACCCCCCAGCACGGGGGCGGGGGTGACGATATGAGTTTATGCAGTGGTTGGGGTGCGTGGCGATAAAAAGAAAAGGCTTTTCTCACGGATAAACGCGGATACACACGGATTTCTTTTTTATCCGTGTTTATCTGTGGGAAAAAATACTTGCCTTGCGTTTGTTTATGCCGGATGTCGTCCAAAGTCTGCCATCACGAAGGTGGCACGGCGTAAAGAAAATTCCTATCAATAAATTCAGAAATGGTTATAACAATCTGTTAAATATTAAGATTAAGCTCCATGACTTGGATTGTGAGTAGAAGTCTTTGTAAGAATTTCAGACCCTAAAGCCGCCCGAGCGTCTGTTACACGTTTTGCAATAGCTTTTTTGAGGTTTTTTATTTCTGGTGTCATACCAGATCCGCCGATTTTATGGATTAAGATTGCTGCCTTATTAAATGTGTAAGTGATTCCTCTTACTTTCATAACTTTTCCCCATGAATTATCAGCTTCTTTCTTGCTTTATGTACAAGTCTAATAACTCATTGTGTCCCATTTTTCTTAATTCGTCAAGAAATTTGTATTCTGAAAAAGTAAGTTGATCATTAAGTTCAAAGGCAACGGTACACATATACCACACTTTATCTTGGTACTTTGCAACACCGATTTTAGTATGTTCTGACATGGGGGCATGGAGGTCAGGAAGCTTGATTCCAGCAGCTTCTTGCTGTGCTTCCCGTAATACACCCACCAACGTCAGAATAAAGCGACTAGACGAGAGCGGGTTATTTATGTTAAAGCCTATATAGGCAAGTTTTTTTTCTGGCAGGTAGGCTACAGGTCGTGCCGTAGCTATAACTTTGATATTGATTCCTTTTTTCTTGACGAAATTAACTAGTTGCTGGCCGTGAGGACTGTACTTGAGAATTTCGAACGTTTTTGCAACCATCACTTCATCAGCTGGCAAGTCTTCGCCGGGTTTCAGAATATCGTTTAGATTTGGAATGTTCATTGTATACCTATCCTTCAATCCATGCTTGGCGATAGGGGCTTTCTTGGAAAGGAATGCCTGAAAGCAGCAGACTCTGGTCTTGAAACGATATTTTCCCGTCTGGCATAATCAGAATCGTAGAGGTAATCAGAGCACCACCATAGTAAAGAGTGCCACTTATTTTATAGGAATTCTCCGTTGTGCAGGATAAAATTTTAAGAGACTTGAAATTGTCGATTACGCTTTGTTGCTGGACGGAATCCATACCTTCCATAAAGTTGATCTCGTAAGGATCTTTAATAAGGGATACGTCACCTTCACTGCCCTGCACATAGCTGAAGAAAAATTCCAGATACGGAATAACATTCAAATTGTCCAGCCGGAGAGGGTCTTTTTCGTTCACCGTATAGATCGGATTTGCTGTGCCATCAAGACTAATATATTCCGAACCATTGCTAAGGTACGTCATAGTAAATGTTGGCATTGTGGCATAGTTAACAAGGCGGTAAAGTCGGTAATCCGCATAAAAAGAGAGTCCGCGCCAAGAAACACCAGTAAGCTCCTGCGAGAATACGACAGCATCCTTATGGTTGCTGAGCAGCCGAAGCACCCTCTGGGCCTGTTCGCGATTGAGTTTTGTCCACTGAGGCTGAACCATGAGACCCTTCGTCAAAAACAGTAGTAGAAATTATAACAGTAATAAACGGAAATAAACAAAGGATCATTTACTCAAAAGAAAATCTGTTTCAAAGCATCCGTCAGTATATTTGCATTGGCTGCTGGATTGCAGGCTTCTTGACTTAGTATTTGTCGCCATCGGCGGGCACCGGGGATTCCCTTATAAAGACCTGATATATGCTGTGTAATATCTTTGAGCGGAACGCCCTTTTGTAAAGTCTCGTTGATGTAAGGAAGCAGGTCATTAATCACGTCGTGACGGCTTCTAACGGATGCAGTCTGAAATATTTCCCGTTCTATATCTGCTAGAAAATAGGGGTTTTTGTAGGCTTCGCGCCCGATCATCACGCCATCTACATGGTTCAAGGAATTCCGAATATCTTCGATCCGCCGGATTCCGCCGTTTAGAATAATGGAGAGATGCGGAAAATCCCGTTTCAACATGTAGGCTACATCCCATTTCAGCGGCGGAATAGTGCGATTTTCGGCAGGACTTAAGCCCTTGAGCATCGCCTTGCGTGCGTGAATGATAAAAATATCACAGCCCTTTTCCGAAACATGGGAAATAAAATCGGTCAGGAATTCGTAGCTGTCCATATCGTCAATTCCAATACGAGTCTTGACGGTAACGGGGATCGAAACGACCTGTTTCATCGCATCTATGCAATTGGCTACGCGCTTTGGATCCGCCATTAAACAAGCACCGAAACTTCCGTTTTGCACGCGATTGCTCGGGCAGCCACAGTTAAGGTTCACTTCATCATAGCCACGCTGTTCGGCAAGTTGAGCACAGATAGCTAGGTCTTTCGGTTCCGAACCACCTAGTTGCAGGGCGATAGGATGCTCTTCAGGACTGTAATCCAGAATTTCCAATTTTTTGCCGAAGATAAGAGCACCAGTCGAGATCATAACGGTATATAAGAGTGCATTCGGCGAAATCAGGCGCAGAAAGTAACGATCATGACGATCCGTCCAACCCATCATCGGAGCAATGGAAACGCGACGGTCGAGAGTGTGTTTTATTATACTCATCGCGCTTTTTATGTTTTTACGAATAAAAAGTCCATACAAAATAGAAAAAAATGTTGGAAGGCTACTCTTTTCCGCTTATTCTCCTCAGTATGATGGAAAACAAGCTTTTAATACTGCTGATTATTACGTTTTTTCTGTGTATTATCGCTCCGGCGTATGCAAAAGAAATCCCCGTATCCTCGCTTATCCCGCGTTTTATGACGTTCAGTGCGGATGAAGTAAATGTCAGGACAGGCCCCGGGCAACGCTATCCGATCAGGGTAGTCTTCAAGAAGGAAGGTTTACCAATTGAAATCGTTAAGGAATTCGATGGGTGGTGTCAAATGCGTAGCAAGGATGGGGATGAAGGCTGGGTGCATAAAAGTCTTTTGTCCAGCAAGCGTACTGTTATTGTAAGAGGTTCTACTAGAACGCTTTTCAAAAAGCCGAAGGTGGGGGCGATGCCAGTGGTGAAGCTGGAGCCGGGTGTGATAGCTAATCTTGACCGTTGCAATAAGGAGTGGTGTTATCTCAAGGCTGCGGGTTATAAGGGTTGGCTTGAAAGAGAGAACATTTGGGGCGTTTATCCCGACGAGGTTTTTATAAAATAAAGAATATTAAGGAGTATCCGTTTTTGTCATCCCCTAATTCACATGAACGTCTGAAAGAAGAAGCAAAGAATATTCGTGCACGGATAGAGACGCTAATCAAGGATACGGATCCAAAAGTCCGCATGGTACGGACGCTGTGTATTTATGCTGGCATGATTACCGAAACTCTGCTGGAATACGAAGAGCCGGACGTTATCATGGAACA
>JAGLRU010000012.1 GCA_023136145.1 Alphaproteobacteria bacterium | reverse complement strand
CCCCAGCGGAAGATACGGAGGAGCGGGAACGATCTACAAAAAACCCTCCTCTCAGTCTTACGGGAATTTAATTGTTAACAACAATAGTCGAGGTGGTGATAGAACCCCTCTTCTCACAAGCGACTGGACATTTAATGATGTGACTATCCAGAACAGCGGAAAACTCGACGCCAATAGCCATAATATTACAATCCACGGTAACTTCACCAATTCAAGCGGAACCTTCACCCATTCGAATCAAACAGTAACCTTCGCCGGCACCTCTCCAGGAAACACCATAACATCCGGAGGAACAACCTTCTATAATCTAAGCGCGAACGGAACAGGCGGAGAATGGACAACACAGGATGCCCTTATTGTAGCGAATCTCACAACCCTAACAAACGGTAACCTCATTCTCGGAGGCAATGCTACCTTTAACGGCAACGTAAGCGTTGCCTCAGGATGTACGCTTTCCTGTACCACAGCCGGCACAACTCTAACAATAGATGACGCTGATACGGTAACGGTAGACTTAGGAGGAACCCTGACAATACAAGGCGCTTCCGGTAATCTCATAACACTCCAATCCGATACGACAGAAGCCTGGAGCCTTATAATGAACGGCACATACAATATAGATTACGTAAACGTAAGCTATTCAGATGCCTCAGGAGGAAAAACAATATTTGCCGCCACCTCAACAAGCGGAGGCAACAACACAAACTGGGTATTCGCGGGAACAACTATCACATGGGACGGCTCAGAGTCAACAGATTGGGGTACCGGAGATAACTGGGACCTTGGCAGACAACCGGTTGAAGAAGATGATGTTATAATACCATCAAGCGGCGTAACAAATGAACCAACCCTTGCGAGCGCGTGGGCAATAGGTTCTCTCGCGATACAATCGGGCAGAACCCTTACCTGTAACAGCGATCTAACGGTAGTAAATAATGTAGACGTAGACGCGACACTTGACTTAAACACGACCACATTTACGGTAGGAGGCTCAATAGATTTTACAAACGGAACCATACAGGAAGACACATCAACAATACTACTTAATCCATCAAGCGGAACAAAGACCCTTACAACAGACACTGAAGCCCTAAACAATCTTACAATAAATGATGGTGGAGGAGGAGCGACATTAGAGTTACAGGATGCCCTTACTCTATCAGGTAATCTCATGCTAACAAGCGGCACATTAGACACAAACGATCAGACATTATCGATAAACGGCAATACCACAATAAACGGAGGAACATTAAAAACAGGAACAGGCATAATTACCTTCGGAGACGCCTCAGGTGACACTGTCACAATATCAAGCGGCGCCTTAGAAATCGAATCAGGCAATACAACAACAGACATAGTCAAAAACGCCGGAACATGGACTAATTCAGGAGGAACAATAACCTATAATGCCGGAACAGGAGTAACAACAAACCTTCTCTCATCACTCTCTTCATACTACAACCTTACACTTAATTCATCAGGAAGCATCTATACATCAGATGGAGCCATAACCGCGGCTAATAACCTAACCCTCACAAACGGCACATTAGATACCTCAACAAACAACCTCACCCTAACCGGAAACCTCCTCCTAAACGGAGGAACCCTTAACGCGAGTAACGCCTCCTGTAACCTTGATATAGGCGGTAACGTTACAGTATCATCAGGAACCTTATCAGCTCCGGCCGCATTAGATGATACATCCTTTACAGCGGGAGGTAACTGGGAGATATCGGGAACAGGCGTATTTACACATAATTCAGGAAGAGTACTCCTTGACGCCTCCTCCTCAGGAAAAACCGTTACAACCTCATCCGGAGGAGCCGATGACTTCTATGACGTAAAGTTTAATAATTCTTCAGGCAGTTGGACACTTCAGGATAAGTTAACAGTAAACAATGATCTCTATCTTACTCTAGGCACATTAGATATGAATGACAATAACCTTACTGTTACAGGTGACTATACACAATTAGGAGGAACCCTTACATGCGGAAGCGGTACACTAAGAATAGATACCAATTTTACCAAGTCAGGCGGAACCTTCAATGAGGACACAGGAGCAGTAACATTCGAAGGAATAACAGACGGAACCCTTAATGTAGCCGCGACAGAGACCTTTAACGACGTAACAATCAACAAAACAACAGACGTATCCGATACCCTTTCCATAACATCAGGAGATACAATAGTAGTTACAGGCACTCTTAATTTTACAGACGGAGAAGTTGATACAGGAACAGTAGAAGCTCAAGGTGATGTAACAGTAGGCGCTTCTTTTAATCAAGGAAGCGCGGCTATGACTTTCTCCGGAACAAACGCCCAGACAATAACATTAACGAGTGATAACTTGCCCGCAGGAACACTTACAGTAAATAAATTATCAAACACAGTTACTACATCAGGAACATTAACCTTAGCAGGCGCCCTTATCATACAGGAGGGAACGCTCTCTCTTGGAGGCAGCACTAACTTTAACGGAAACATAACAGTAGAATCAGGAGGAATGCTTTCCTCTACTACAGCGGGCACAACAATAACAATAGATGACGCTGATACGCTAACAGTAGACTCCGGAGGACACTTCGAATTACAGGGAGCCTTAGGTAATCTTATAATCCTGCAATCCGATATAACAGCAGCCTGGAGCCTGGTAATGAACGGAACATATGACTTAGCTTATATAGACGTAAGTTATTCAGACGCCTCAGGTGGAAGGACAATGTACGCGGTGAATACAACGGACGGAGGGAGCAACATAAACTGGATATTTACAGGTGCCGCGATTACATGGCTTGGTTTGGAATCATCAGACTGGGATTCTGCGGGCAACTGGGATCTGGACAGAACACCTACAGCCGCGGATGATGTTGTAATAAATCTTACCGGAACGGTCAATTTACCCTCTTCAACGACAATCAATTCTTTAGTCCTCGGTAACGAGGGCGGCACAACAAGCCCTGTTCTTACCTTTACTTATAATGGTATCGCTAACGGCGCCTTGATCATAGATGACGGAAACTTTACACTCCACACAGGAGCGAATATCACTCAGTCTGCCGGAACTACTCTTGTTGTGGGAACGGTTAATCTTGATATCCAGACCGGCGACGCGACTATTAACGGTACTATTAACGTAGACTCCAAAGGCTATCAGCATTCCGAAGGGACAGGAGCGGGAACTAACGCTAGTGGAGGCGGCTCAGGCGCCGGATATGGCGGAGACGGAGGATATGGAAATGGCATCTCTGGCGGCTCAGCGTATGGCTCTATTACAGAGCCAATTAACATCGGAAGCGGGGGAGGGGACGAGAGTGATTATGGCGGAGCCGGCGGAGGCGCGGTTAAACTAACTGTTACCGGAACCGCTACCATAGCCGGAACCATATCCTCAAATGGAGGAACAGGCCAAGAAGACGCCGGCGGAGGCTCGGGAGGAAGTGTTTATATTACGACAGGTACCCTTGCGGGAGATGGAACGATCACCGCTAATGGAGGTAATGGCTACGATAGTGTTTGCGGTGGAGGAAGCGGCGGAAGAATAGCCATGTATTACACCACTGATTCCTCAACTGTTTCTTATGAGGCACACGGAGGTTTCGCGGGAGCCTCGACCACACGCATGGGAGGAGCCGGAACCATCTACACAAAAGCCGCCAGCCAAAGTAACGGAGATCTTACGATCGATAACAATAATCAGGATAGGTTGAATGACAGTTACATCGGCAGAACCCCGATAAACGAAACAATTACCTTTGATACGCTAACTATCCAAAACTACGGCAACTTGGAAACAGGCGTTTCCACAAATATCACCTATACCACCCTTGACTGGT
>JAGLRU010000119.1 GCA_023136145.1 Alphaproteobacteria bacterium | reverse complement strand
CCGTGCGCAAAGCTTCATTATATGTGTTTGCTGCCGATAGCCCAGTTAAGGCGTGCAGGATTTTCTCCTCCGCCACATCAATCAATTTACGTTGCCAGATGCCGGATTGCCCTGTCTTTGATGGATCGGGGTGGTATTCAAACTGAATGACCAGCTCGTCACCTTCCATTATAATCGGCGCATCTTCATGAATGATAAAGAAACGCTCCGTATTCTCGCTAGCTTTCACATTATTGTGATCGCCTTCTGCTGCCTCAATAATGCGGCAATGCATTTTTAGGCTGTCTGGGATTTTATATGTAGCGCGCTGTTCCTTGCTAAAATGCTTGGCAATATCAAAGGTAAAATTGGTCAGATATTCCGATGTCTTGATGTAATATTGATCACGGTTTGCCCAGTGCAGATAAACTTCCCGCCCATCATAAGGCACGGCATAAGGTGCGGCTTTACCATCGGTCTCGCGCGCAAAATAACGGCGGGACATGAAATCCCCACCATCATAATAACGCTCAAAGAAACGATAGAGATGTTCATATACATCACCTTCATTGCTACCGCTGTCTTTGGCAGCATCATAGGCAGCTTTGGCTTTTTTAACGGCTGGCGTTTCTTCAGGATCAGGCGCACCAAATTCCTCGGCTTGTTTGATGGCAGCTTCGTAAGCTATACGCGCTTCCTCAACTTTGGCTTTATCAGCTTCTCCAAAAGCATCTTGAATAATGCCTAGCAAGTCTTTCTCAAGGAAAC
This sequence comes from Alphaproteobacteria bacterium, assembly GCA_023136145.1. Taxonomy (GTDB): domain Bacteria; phylum Pseudomonadota; class Alphaproteobacteria; order Micavibrionales; family UBA2020; genus PALSA-926. The sequence goes on along the minus strand of JAGLRU010000119.1, from coordinate 378 downwards.
TAGAAACTGTATCTGCCTTGGCGTGCATAATTTTATAAAAGCCAAAATCAAGATCAGGCTGATCAAGCTGAAATAGCTCTTTGAGCAATTTAATCAATCTATTTCGTTGTTTTTCTATATTTGCCATTTTTACGGTCTCTCTTTCGTTTTATCTTTATGCCACATTCCAGCGGATAGTGAACAGCTCTTCCACATGTGTTGTTTGTTTTAATTTTTGCTCCAAAGCATCAATTAATTCATCGCGTTTATTGATAATCTCGTCTTCTACATCAAATATTTCTTGCCGTTGCCTACGCTGAAGTTTTTCCAAATCACGGATTTCCATTTGAATTTTTTGTTGCTCTTCAATTGTGCTTGCTATCCGAGCTTCTCTTTTCA
>JAGLRU010000118.1 GCA_023136145.1 Alphaproteobacteria bacterium | reverse complement strand
CAGCGGATCTGCGGCGTAATATTTCTTATATGGGGCAGGATACGACGCTGATGACAGGCACGATCCGCGAGAATATTGTCATGGGATGCCCCGGAGCCAGCGACGAGGAAGTTCTGAAGATCGCGGAGATGACAGGCGTTCATGATTTCGTTCGCCATCATCCGATGGGATATGATGCTCCTGTTGGGGAGCGCGGGGGGAGTCTTTCTGGTGGGCAGCGTCAGTCGGTGGCATTGGCGCGAACGCTTATCATGGATACGCCGATATTGATTTTGGATGAACCGACTAATTCCATAGATTCCGGGACTGAAAACGTCATCCTCCGCCATCTTGAGAGCTTTATAAAGGATAAGACGTTTATTCTTGTGACTCATAAGCCAGCGTTGTTGAAACTTGTCGGGCGTTTGGTGGTGATGGATAGTGGACGGGTGGTGATGGACGGACCGAAAGAAGCTGTGTTGCAAGCGTTGGCTTCCGGTAAAATCAGCGTTCCGCAGAAGTGAAAGGCCGTATGGAAAAAGAAGACCTTGATTTTATGTCGGAGCTGGAAGCGGCAAATAGCCTGAAGCCGGGTATTGCCTCGCGGATTTTCTTGTGGACGATTGTCGGGCTATTTTGCTGGGTGCTTGTATGGGCATCTTTTTCGGAGGTGGATGAGCGCGTGCGTGGTATGGGGCAGGTTATGCCTTCCAGTGATGTGCAGGTGGTGCAGAGTCTTGAAGGTGGCATCCTCTCGGAAATACTGGTATCGGCGGGCGATAGGGTTGGAAAAGATCAGGTATTGCTTAGGATTGATGATGTGCAGTTTGCTTCCGAGGGACGCGGTATTGAGGCACAGATGACGGGGCTTCAGGCTAAGCGGGCGCGGTTGAGGGCGGAGGCTTCCGGCAAGCTCTTTGTTATCTCTGCCGATCTTGAAAAAAAATATCCTGACGTTGCTGCAAACGAGAAAAAACTTTATATATCACGACAGGGCGAACTGAAGATTGCTTTGGGCATTATCAGGGACGAGGTACGCGAGGCAGAGGCGAATTTGTCGGAGGTGAAGGCTGGAATTTCCAGACTTGCAAAAAGCAAGAAGCTTCTGGAGCGGCAGCTTAAAATCACTGATTCACTTGTCGAAAAAAAAGCAGTGCCAGAAATTGAATCTCTGAAGCTGGAGCGCGAACTAAACGAGGTGTCGGGAACTTTGTCGGGTGCGTACCAGTCACGCCAATCTCTGGAAGCCAGACTCAGTGCAGCAAGGCAAAAGGAAAATGGGAAGCTTGGAGCTTTTAAATCACAGGCGTTGGGGGAACTGAATGAGGTCGAATCCAGATTTGCTTCCGTAAGGGAGAGCCTGACTTCTGTTTCTGATAAAGTGCGTAGGGCAGAATTGAAATCTCCTGTGGATGGAATCATCCAGAAACTGTATGTCAAGACCGTCGGGGGCGTTATTCAGCCAGCTCAGAAACTCGTTGAGATCGTTCCCATTGCGGACGATTTGATGATCCGTGCCAAAATCGCACCGGCAGACGTGGCTTTTCTTAAGCCGGGGCAGGATGTGAAGGTTAAGATCACAGCTTATGATTCCCAAATTTACGGGTCGCTCAACGGCAAGCTGGAAAGGATCGGGGCGAATACTGTAGAAGATGGTCAGGGAAACATTTTTTTCGAAATTGATGTCAGAACGGATAAAAATTATCTCGGTACGGAGGACAAGCCACTCCCGATTTCTTCTGGCATGGTAAGCGAAACTGAAGTTATAACAGGCAAACGGACGATACTGACCTATCTGATGAAACCTGTGCTGCGTACAAAAGACCGCGCTTTTACGGAGAAGTAGACGAACGGATGATCCGGCTTTTTTCAAATCGATGGGTTCAAATTATCCTGCTTTTGGTGCTGCTGGTTGGATCGGCGGCTCTTCGGAGACATGACCCGAATATCGTTCAGCAGTGGCGGCAGTTGACTTTCGATACCTACAATAGGAAGTTCCCGCGATCTCCCGGAAACGGCGTTATTATCGTTGATATTGACGAAGATTCTCTGCGTCGGCATGGCCAGTGGCCGTGGCCCCGGCCTTTGATAGCACAGATACTGGATGTTTTGCATCAGATGGGTGCTAAGGTCGTTGCTTTCGATATGGTTTTTGCTGAACCGGATAGAACGTCTCCTTCCTTGATTGCGGAGAATCTCCCACAAACGCCAAAGATGCAGCTTGTCGCGCAAGCACTTAAAACTTTGCCGGATAACGATCAGGTTTTTGCGGAGAAAATCGCGGAGGTGGGCAATGTCGTTACTGGCTTTGTCGCTTCGGATCAGCCGACTCCACATGATCCAATACTGAAGACGGCTTTTTTCAAAGAAGGCATAAATCCAGATGTGGAGCGGTTTATCATTAAGAAACGCTATTTTGCGGCCTCTCTGCCTGCTCTCGTCAACAGTGCTGCTGGCAATGGAAGTTTTACGCCCTCGCATGAACATGATGGAATTATTCGGAGTGTTCCGATGCTGATAGGACAAAAGTTTTTGGACGAAAGGGTTGTTATGCACCCTTCTCTTTCGTTGGAGGCTTTGCGGGTTGCGCAGAAAAAAGTCGTTTTCAAAGTAAAAAGTTTCGGCGAGAAGACGCAGGAGGGTTACGGCATACAGAGCATTTCTGTCGGGGATTATAAGATTCCGACTGATGAACAGGGAAACTTTAAAGTCTACTATGCGGGGCACAGACAGGATTTATATATTCCTGCATGGAAGGTGCTGACGCGGCAGTTGGAGCCGGACTTCGTAAAGGATAAAATTGTTTTTGTGGGGGCATCTGCCATTGGATTGTTGGATTTGAGAGCATCGCCTTTAAACGCAGTATTGCCCGGCGTTGAGATTCACGCGGAAATCGTTGAGCAGATTCTTGACGGAAAATTCCTAAAAAGACCTGCTTATTCCGATGGTGCAGAGATTTTCATTATAATCGTCGTAGGGCTTCTTATTATTTTTCTGGCACCTTTTATCAATACTGGAACGCTGGCTTTGTTGGTTGCTGCGTTAATCGTTGGTGGTGGTGTTGGAGCATTATACGCTTACCAGTTTTACGGGTATCTGATTGATTTTGTATATCCATCGCTGTCTATCGTTACCATTTTCATTCTCTCGTCCATTTTGACTAACCTGCGTTCGGAAATGGAGCGTCGCGAGGTCAGGGATGCGTTCAGCCATTATCTTTCCCCTGAGCTGGTGGAGGAACTAGCGGGTCATCCAGATATGTTGAAATTGGGTGGTGAAGTGCGTGAGTTATCAGTGATGTTCACCGATATTCGCAATTTTACGTCACTTTCTGAATCGATGGATCCGGCGGAACTTATTAGGTTAATGAACGACTTTCTGACACCAATGACATCTTGCGTTCTGAACAATCGTGGAACCATCGATAAATATATGGGGGATGCGATGATGGCGTTCTGGAATGCGCCGATGGATGACCCCGATCATGCTCGTCATGCTTGCATTGCTGCGTTGCAGATGCTGGCGGCTCTGGGTGTTCTAAACAAGTCTTTGCAGGTCGTGGCGGAAGAGAATAACAGGGTTTTCAAGGAACTGAGGGCGGGAGTCGGCATCCATACCGGAGAATGTTCCGTTGGCAATATGGGATCGAAGCAGCGTTTTGCTTATTCTGCGTTGGGGGATACCGTGAATCTTGCTTCGCGGCTGGAAGGTCAGACTAAAAACTATGGCATTTCTGTTATGATTTCCGAGAAGGTCAGGAAGCAGGCACCAGAGTTTGCGGCAATTGAGGTTGATCTGCTGACTGTCAAGGGACGCATAGAGCCGGAGAGGGTATATGCGTTATTGGGCGATGCTACTTTTGTCAAAACTCCTGCGTTTCAGGGGCTTTCTGTTTTACACGCGAAAATGCTGAATGCTTATCGTGAACAGAGATGGGACGAAGCCGCTGTCTTGGCGAAGCAATGCAGAGATATGCGTCCCGACCTGAAATCCTTGTACGAACTTTATCTTCAGCGTATTGCTGACTTTAAGTCTGGTGTCTGTTCTGCAGGCTCCGACTGGAGTGGCGTATGGGTGGCGAAGGAGAAATAGTTGATTAAACAATTAACTGCATATTTTTCCTTGAAACGTCATACCGGCTTTCGCCAGTATGACGGAAAGGGTATAGTTATTTTTTCAGAAGCAGGGAAAGTAAATGTCACGTAAAAAAATTGCATTAGTAGGAGCCGGTCAGATTGGTGGAACTCTGGCTCTGCTTGCCGGAATGAAGCAGCTAGGTGATGTGGTTATGGTGGATATTGTCGAGGGTGTACCGCAAGGTAAAGCACTTGACATCGCGGAAGCAGCACCTGTCGAGGGTTTTGATGGTAGATTTACGGGTAGTAATGATTACAGTGTAATAGCGGGTGCTAATGTTGTAATTGTGACGGCTGGCATCCCACGTAAACCGGGGATGAGTCGTGATGATCTGATCGGTGTTAATACAGGCGTTATCAGGACGGCAGGCGATAATATCAAGAAATACGCGCCAGAGGCTTTCGTGATTGTTGTCACCAATCCTTTGGATGTGATGGTTGGTGTTATGCAGGAAGCGACTGGCTTCAATCCAAATATGGTAGCAGGAATGGCGGGCGTGCTGGATAGTGCGCGATTCCGCTTCTTTCTCTCTGAGGAATTTAAGGTTTCGGTAGAAGATGTTTCCGTCTTTGTGCTGGGAGGACATGGCGATACGATGGTTCCGTTGGTGCGGTATTCTACCGTCGGTGGTATCCCGTTGCCAGATTTAGTAAAGATGGGTTGGACAACGCAGGAGAGGCTCGATAAAATCGTGCAGCGCACGCGTGACGGTGGGGCGGAGATTGTAGCTTTGTTGAAAACGGGTTCGGCCTTCTATGCGCCAGCAGTAGCGGCGATTGCTATGGTGGAAAGCTATCTGCTCGACAAGAAACGTATCTTGCCTTGTGCTGCATATCTGAACGGAGAATATGGCGTAAATGGTCTTTATATTGGTGTGCCAACGGTTATCGGAGCTGGAGGCGTTGAGAAGATTATTGAGGTTCAGTTGAACGCCGAAGAAAAGTCGATGTTCGAGAAATCCGTAACGGCGACAAAGACTCTTTGCGCTGCGGCGAAAAACTTGAAAATTAAGACGGTTTAATTTTGAAGGAGTTGTTGAAACTGGCGGTACTTGATATAAGATCGACATAAGAGATTTTTTAACAAAAAAGGAGACTAAATATGTTTTGGATGTATGGAAGTAGTTTTTTCAACGATTTATTTATGGTTGAAAGAAAGAAAAAAACGAAAAAGAAGGCGACCAAAGCAGTTAAAAGCAATAAGAAAGTTTCTTCTGCCCACATTGATATAGAAGAAACTCCAAAAAACAAGAAGGCTTTAGTAAATAAGAAGACCGTAAAGAAGGCAACAAAAAAGGTTACAAAGAAGACCACAAAAAAAGTTGCAAAAAAGGTTACAAAGAAAAAAATAGTTGTTAATAGTCCAATCTCTAAACCCAAGCTGAAAACAAAGCCAAAAGCCAAGCCGAAAACTAAGCTGAAACCAAAGCCAAAAGCTAAACCTTCCGACATTGCTAAACGCACTAAAAAGCCTGTTGCTGCTAAAACAACTATTAGTCCAAGTCCTAAGAGCAACAAAAAGCCTGTTGCTGCTAAAACAACTATTAATCCAAGTCCTAAGAGCAACACAGAAAAGAAAGGGAAAACGGCAAAGAAATCCAGTCAAAGTCCGAATAAAAAAACAAAAGTGGCATAATTTTCAATGAACATTCATGAGTACCAAGCGAAGGAACTTTTGAAAACGCGTGGTATTCCTGTGTTGAAAGGAGAGGTGGTCGTTACTGCAGAGGAAGCGGTAGCGGCGGCGAAAAGATTGCCCGGCTCCGTCTATGTTGTGAAGGCGCAGATTCATGCCGGCGGACGTGGCAAGGGTGGTGGCGTTAAGGTGGTGAAATCTATCGCCGAGGTTGGCGAGGTCACTAGAAAAATGCTTGGGATGCAATTGATAACGCATCAGACCGGAAAGCAAGGTCAGCAAGTGCGCCGCGTATACATCGAGGACGGATGCGATATTGACCGTGAGCTTTATTTGGGGATATTGATTGATCGTGCCACATCGCGAGTGACAGTTATGGCATCAACCGAAGGTGGAATAGATATTGAGGAAGTAGCAAAAAACAGTCCGGAAAAAATAATACGGGTGACGGTAGACCCTGCCGTTGGTTTTCAACCGTTCCAAGGGCGACAGATTGCTTTCGGTCTTGGGTTGGAAGGTAAGCAGATCGGCAAGGTGGGCGAGCTGATCGGTAACATGTACACGGCGTTTCTTGATCTCGATGCTTCGATTGTGGAGATTAACCCGCTGGTAGTAACCAAAGATGGCGACATTATCCCCCTTGATGCGAAAATGAATTTCGATGATAACGCCATGTTCCGCCAGAAAGAAGTTGAGTCTTTGCGTGATACAGAAGAAGAAGATCCAGCGGAGCGACGTGCTAATGACAATGAGCTTAGCTACGTAAAACTTTCCGGCAATATTGGCTGCATGGTAAACGGCGCAGGGCTGGCGATGGCAACGATGGATATTATCAAGCTCCACGGCGGTGATCCGGCAAATTTTCTCGATGTTGGTGGTGGGGCAACGAAGGAGCGTGTGGCTGAAGCCTTGCGCATTATTCTTTCTGATCCGAACGTCAAGGGTATTCTAGTCAATATCTTTGGAGGCATTATGAGGTGTGACGTGATCGCTGAAGGTGTGGTTACCGTCGCGCATAAACTAGGGTTGACGGTTCCTCTGATAGTACGTCTTGAAGGAACCAACGTCGATAAGGGTAAAAAAATCCTGAGAGAATCCGGACTGAACATCATCTCCGCCGATAATCTAGGCGATGCAGCACAAAAGGTCGTTAAGGCCGTAAAAGCGAATGCTAAATAATATGGCTGTTCTTATAAATAAAAATACAAAAGTCATCTGTCAAGGCTTCACAGGAGCGCAGGGAACCTTTCATTCCGAGCAGGCAATCGCCTACGGGACGCAAATGGTAGGTGGCGTGACACCCGGCAAGGGAGGGACAAAACATCTTGATCTTCCCGTGTTTAATACGGTACTGGAGGCTGTGAAGGAAACTGGTGCTAACGCCAGCGTGATTTATGTTCCGTCGCCTTTCGCTGCGGATGCCATACTGGAGGCGGTTGATGCTGAGATTCCGCTTGTTGTTTGCATTACGGAGGGTATTCCGGTTTTGGATATGGTGATAGTGAAGCGGAAGCTGCAAGGTTCCAAAACGCGATTGATCGGTCCTAATTGCCCCGGAATCATTACACCGGACGAATGTAAAATTGGTATTATGCCGGCTTATATCCACAAGCGCGGCAAGGTTGGAATTGTCTCGCGCTCAGGTACACTGACGTATGAAGCGGTGGCGCAAACTACGGCGAACGGTCTTGGTCAGACGACCTGCATCGGTATTGGTGGCGACCCAGTAAATGGCACCAGCTTTATCGACGCGATTGAGCTTTTCCTTGATGATCCAGAGACAGAGGGGATTCTTATGATCGGCGAGATTGGTGGCTCCGGCGAAGAGGATGCGGCGGGATTTATCAAACAAAGCAAAATCAAAAAGCCTGTTGCGGGATTTATTGCTGGTGTGACTGCTCCTCCGGGTCGTCGCATGGGTCATGCGGGAGCGATTATCGCTGGTGGTAAAGGCACGGCGAAGGATAAAATTGCGGCTATGAGGGATGCAGGTATTGTTGTAACCGACAGTCCGGCGAGGCTAGGCGAGGTCATGATACAGGCGATAAAATCAGCGTAGCTGGAAGGGCAATTTTTATGATACCGACACTGGAAACATCTCCGCGAATTTTTCAGAAGACTTACGGCTATGACAGTTTTCGTGGACAGCAAGACGTGGCCGTTTTTCGTTCCAGCACTGTGATGGTGTAATCGGCGGTTTCTCCAACTTTTGCTTTGTGAAACTTGCGTTTTGTTTCACTCCAGTCGTTGTGGTCGAAGGATGGAAACAGTGCGTCACCTTCCGGCTTCAAGTGAATCTTCGTCAGATATAGCTTGTCCACCAAAGGTAGCGCGAGCGTGTAAATTTCCGTCCCGCCACCGATCATGATTTCTTCCTGATTGTTTTCCTTTGCTATTTTTCTGGCGATATCAAGCGCATTGTCAAACGTAGAAGCAACGATGATGCCTTCGTGTTGATACTTTGCATTTCGTGTGACGACTATGACGAAGCGATCTTTCAACGGATTGCCGATGCTCTCAAACGTCTTGCGTCCTAGAATAAGAGGTTTGCGTCGTGTTATCTCCGTGAAATACATCATATCACTTTTGATACGCCACGGCAGCTTGTTTTTATTGCCAATAACTCTATTTTCAGCGACAGCGGCAATAATCGAAATTTTTGTCACACAGCTACCTCGCCCTTAATTGCCGCATGATGCTGATAGTTAAGCAGCTCAAAATCTTTATACTTGAAATCAAAAATGTTTTTCACATGCGAATTTAATACCATTCTAGGCAACGGATAAGGCTTCCGCGTCAACTGTAGATTCACCTGCTCCAGATGGTTGGAATAAATATGCACATCCCCGAAACTGTGGACAAACTCGCCAGGCTTCAATCCAGTCACCTGCGCGACCATCATGGTCAGCAGCGCATAAGAAGCGATGTTAAAAGGTACCCCAAGAAATACATCCGCACTACGTTGGTAGAGCTGGCAGGAAAGCTTATCTTCTACGACGTAAAACTGAAACAGGCAATGGCAGGGAGCCAGAGCCATATCTGGAAGATCGGATGGATTCCATGCCGACACAATCAGACGGCGACTATTTGGATTTTTCTTTATCTCTTCAACTGTATTCGCGATCTGATCTATAAATCCATTTTTCCTATCCGGCCATGATCGCCATTGACAACCATAGACGGGGCCGAGATCACCGTTTTCATCCGCCCATTCGTTCCAAATAGAAACATTGTTCTCCTTAAGATACTTGATGTTGGTATCTCCCTGCAAAAACCACAGCAGTTCATAAATGATGGAACGGGTATGGATTTTTTTAGTGGTCACCAACGGAAAGCTATTAGTAAGATCATAGCGGTTCTGATAGCCAAATGTTGAAACGGTATCAACGCCCGTGCGATTGGATTTTCGTATGCCCTTGTTGAGAACATGGCGTATTAGGTCATGGTATTGCTTCATAAGGAGTTCTTTTTATCTGGAAGCAGCATTTGCCGACTTCCAGTTATTCACTAGATTACGAGCATTGTTAAGTTGCCCTTCCGTCATATCATTGGTAAGTTCGATTCGAGCAACCACAACGCTAGCCTTCTCTTCTCCTTTTGGCAAAGCTTCCGCTGCTAACGCCAGCCACTTGTAAGCTTGAACAAGATCTTTCTTTACGCCGCCCTTTCCTTCTCTGTAAATACGCGCCAGTTCGACCTGACAATATGGGTCTCCGATCATGGCACATTTTTCGTACAAAGTTCGTGCTGCCTTAACATCTTTCGGAACACCTCTGCCCTCTTCATAAAGCTGTCCCAGCGCAACCATTGACGACATATCGTTGTTTTCATCAACGGCTTTCTTGTACCAGCGTACAGCTTCATTGAAGTTTTGTGGCAAGCCTATTCCCTTCTCGTAAAACCAAGCAAGTCTTCTCTGCGCCCATATATTGCCCTGTTTTGCAGCGCGGGAATACCAGATCGCCGCATCCGAAGGGTTTTTAGTGTCATCGCCTTCCCCAACTTCATACATGCTAGCAAGAGATCTCTGCGCAGAGGCATAACCTTTCTTTGCCGATAAAAGGTACCAACTAAGTGCCACCACCGGGTCTTTTTCTACGCCACGCCCGTAACGATATATATCTCCAAGGGCATTTTGAGCATATTCATCACCCTGATTGGCCGCAAGACTGTACCAATACAATGCCTCATCATTATTTGTCCTTACTCCCCAGCCACGATGATACATCCTTGCCAGATTATACTGAGCGCGCACGTTTCCCTGTGTGGCTGACTGCATATACCATTGGATGGATAGAAGATCGTCTTTTTTATATCCGCGACCTTCATGGAGCATAGTGGCAAGGTTGTTTTGGGCACTGGCATCTCCCATTTGTGCCGCTCTGGTATACCATTTGAATGCTTTTTTATCGTCTCTCTTTACGCCACGCCCGGTACTGTAAATATAGCCTGCATAAGCAACCGCTGGCAGATAGTCCTGATTCGCTGATTTAATATACCAGCCAACTGCGGAGTAAATGTCTTTGTTTATACCAACTCCCGTGTCTAGCATGGTTGCAAGATAAAACTGTGATCTAGCATCCCCCATCGCCGCTAGTCGCCAAAAAGCCTTTAATGCCCCCTCATTTTCTCCTGAATTATAAAGGCCTAACGCATCACCAAAAGTAGGCTGGTTGTTACCTCCTTGCGCTTGCCATGGAGCAAGAATCATCGTCAGGTAAAAGGCACCTGCCATAAACATTATTATCAGAAGACTTTGTCGGGTCTTTTTTTGCAAAGAAAATTACTCCCGATTACTTGTTCAATGTTGTATAATATAGGAATTGTATGTTTTTGAGAAACAAAAAAACCTATTCAACCATACCTATGGCTGACATATAAAGTTCTAGCAATTCTTGTTCTTCCCGGCGTTTTTCAAGTTCTGTTTTACGCAGTGAAACAATCTTACGCATTACTTTAGGATCGAACCCTGTTCCTTTAGCTTCAGCATAAATATCGCGTATATCTTCAGCAATAGCTCCTTTTTC
>JAGLRU010000117.1 GCA_023136145.1 Alphaproteobacteria bacterium | reverse complement strand
AGCGGTCGGTGGTTTTAAGCAATCATTTGTTGGAAGAAATTACAATCAAGGATATTGAGCTGGATGTATCGGAGCAATCTGGATTTTCTTTCAAATCGCAATGTCCAGAAATTTTGTCGTTTGAGAAATCATGCAATATAGTCATCACATGGCTGCCAACCAGCAAGGGTCTGGCGCAGGGAGTTTTGACCGTCCAGCATTCCGGTAAGGGAGGTATGACACAGGCCGAGATCAAGGGGACGTTGCAGTCGAACGTTGTGAAAAATGCTACCATTTATCCTGAAGCTGTTCCTAACAAGGGTTTGCTGATTTCTGATAAAGAATTTATTGATTTTGGTTCAGGTATAAAAGCGGAGTCAGCTATTACTATAACTCTCGTAAATTCTGGAAGCTCTGATTTAATTCTTGATGATATCAAGCTGTCTCTTGAAGATGAAGAGCTTTCAATTTCGGAGACAGGCTGCGTCAAAGGAGTAGTGCTGAAACCGATTGAGGCATGTCCATTGACAGTTGCATGGCTGCCAAGCAAAGCAGGTGCTATTCTGAATTCTCTGCAAATTGTTCATACGGGCATACGGGGTGTGTTAGTTATGCCGATTCGCGGAATTGCAGACAGTTCTGCTGGAAGTCAGATTGCAGACAATACAGGGGTGAACGGAGTTATTGTGGATGACGGAACTGGTGAGATCAGTGAAGTTCGGATAAAACGGATGTTGAGTGTATATACTGTGTCGTCTCATTCTTCCACACGCGCTGTTATCAATGGGCCTGCAGGAGCTTTGGTGGTGCGGGATGGCGAAGATACTGTAATTTCTGGAATTAGGGTTACAGTGACGATTGTATCAACTGGGGTTATTCTGTCCGGGGATAAGTACGAGGTCATGCTGGTGTTCGACCGATCTCTCAGATTGCCGAATCAGACAGTATCAGATGCTGGTTCCGAAAATGTCCCGGTATCTGGAGTTGCTGCAACCGCCTCTATCCCTTTTTCTTACTACAATGAAACATCCAGAATTGCACCGGTCACCCCTCCTCCGCTTTCCGAGGAATCATTACAGCAGATAAATCCCTAGAGGTATGCAAGTGATCAATACGACAGAAAAAGACAGGGATGAGTATCTAAGAAAACTGGGGCTGGGACGTCCAGAAGGAGTTTTGCCGCCTGATGAGCGTAAGAGTTCTAATCGCCGTCAGGAAAGGTTGCCAACAGGTTTTGAGCGCCGCAAGGGAAACCGTCGTAAAACTCGTTCTTCTATCGGACGTGAACGGTATCTTGATATGGTTCTCAAGGAACGGACGCTTTTTTCCCAGCAGGGATTCTCCAGATCAACCGAACAGTTGCTCAGTGCCTCTGGTGCTGGCAGCGAGGCCGAAGTTAAGGCTGGTGAACGCGATAGTGCTACGGGAGACCAGTTACGTGCATTATTGCCGGTGCAGACATGGCTTCCTCTTAGTATCCATCTGGTTGGGCTGGAAAAGGGTGTGTTGACGGTTGCTCCTCTTCATGAGTTGACCGAAAGGCAGGCGCAAAATCTAAAAAACACCACGCTTCGTTCAGGGTTTAAGGTTGAAAAAATTGAAACCCAAATGTGGGATCGCGCTGACCTCACGAAAACGCTTCATGCCGTGCATGATCTTTCGGCACATCGGTGCGAAAAGACTCTTTCGAACTGGCTTGGAGATATTAACAACGGCCTTTTGCTTAATCAGTTTCAGCGTGACTTGCTAGCGGAGGCTTTGCAGATGCGCGCATCGGATATTCATCTAGTGCAGGATAACGCGCCCGATGCGCCGAACTGGATAAAGTATAGGATAGACGGCGATCTTGTTCCTATTCACCTGCTGCCTGCGGAGGCGATGGCACGTTTGACGACGTTGCTGAAGCGGGACGCAGGTCTAAACTTTGGCGACCGTTCGACACCGAAGGATGGACGATTTGGTTTTGTTTGGCAGGGTCGTTCGGTGGATGTGCGTGTGGCGGCTGGGCCGCAGGCGCAGGACGGAGAGAAGCTGACTCTTCGTTTGCTTGACCGCGCCGGCTTAAAAAACTTCGAGGAATTGTTCAGCCGCTATCCAGAAGTGGCGGAGCATCTGGCGCGTTTGTTAGCACCTGAAATCAAAGGTGGTGGCGGTCTCATTTTGATGTCGGGGCCAACTGGCTCTGGTAAGTCAACGACATTGTACGCTTGTGTTTTGGAGATTGACCGACGACGACGCCATGTGCTGTCGATTGAAGACCCGATAGAGTATGAAATGCGTTATGCCACTCAATGGCAAGTGGCTCAGATTGTTGGTGCGGGACGTGAATTTGCTGATCTAATCCGTGCGGCGATGCGTCACGATCCTGATTATATCATTATCGGTGAAATGCGGGATACTGCGACTGTTGAAACAGCACTCAAAGCGGCTGAATCGGGACATACTGTTGTTTCGACTATCCATGCTGATACAGCAGTGCAAACTCTGGAGCGTCTGCGGTCGTTTATGCCATCGGAACGTGAGCGATCTTCGACTTACACCCTGTCGCAGCAGATTCGCGGCGTTTTGAACCAGCGTCTTGTCAAGACGCTCTGCCATAGTTGCAGCATTAAGATGATGGCAAAAGAGGTTTTATCTCCTGAAGAGATGGAAAATCTGGAGCTTATGCCGGAAGACATCGTTCGTAATCATAATCCGAGCGGATGCGATTTGTGTAATCATGCCGGAGTTCTAGGCAGGACGTTATTGCTTGAGGCACTTATGATCGAAACGGTTTTGTCAAAGCGTGATACGATTTTTCATGCACTTATGCACAATGTAAACGATATTCTTTATCAGGATGGAGTTAATTATACGTCACGCAAGCATGGCGTATGTTGGCTTGTGAAGGACGGTCTGATGGATCCGAAACTCGCTCTTATAATGATGGATGGATAAAAAAGAAAAGGCGCGGCGAAGGGGCTAATTGATGCAGCAATGGATCGTTGAATATACGATCGATACGCCCGCAGGGGCAAAGATGATGGTGGAATCGTACTATCTACCAACGGTATCGGACGTGCGCAACGAGATCAGCAAGCGTGGCGGTTATGTGCTAACTATCCGTCCGCATGAGCGTTCTTCTATCGAGCGATGGCTGGCGCGGTCCAGTTGGTGGCAGGTACAGCTTTTGCGGGGGATACAGTTCCGTTCAACGGTGACATCGCCGGGAGTCGCTCTCTGGCGGCTTATCCAATCGGAAACGAATCCACGTAGACAAAATATTCTGTCTCCTGCGAGGGAAGCTTTGTCACGCGGTCTTGGAGTAATAGATGCTCTGAAGGCACTGCAAATTTTCGATCACGGAACAATCGCCATTCTATCCGCAAGCGAACGTAGCAACAGACTGATAGAAGGTATTCCGCACGCTATTCAAAGCATTACTCAAAAACGAAAGAACCGCCGCGCTATTGTTGGCACTATGTCATGGATTGGTTTTGATATTCTCACGATTGTGCAAGGCATGTTCTGGGGAAAAGGAAAAATCATCGGATGGTTCAGAAATAACGCACCCACCGATCCGGAGACGCTGGAACACTATAATATGGTCGTCGGAAGACTTGAGTCCCTGTGGACATTTTTGACATGGCTAGCAGTGGCGATGATGTTTTTTCTGGTCTGGGCGATATTTTCTTTCTGGCATAATCGTGGCAAGAGGGATTGGCCGACGGCTAGAATCGTGCGCAGAATACCGTTGATCGGTGCATATATGAGAGATCTGGGTTTTGCAGACAGTACCTCCGCCGCTGGACGGATGTTGCGTGGTAATGTACCGATTGCCGATGTGCTGGATCAGGCTTCAGAGGCATCAACTCTTCCCGACGTAATGAAGTATTGGTTGGAGGCGCGTGAATTTCTTTCACGTGGTGTTGGGTTGGGTGCGGCACTTGATCGGTATCCATTGACAAAGAGCGAGCGGATGGAACTAGCCAGTATTTCCGATTTGGATCAGGTCGCCACGGTCATGGATTCAATTTCTGAAATGCGTGGCCAAGCCGCTAAAACAAAACATAGTTTGATCGTATGGCTGGCTTTTGGTTTGTCCGGCATTTATCTTGTGATAGCCTTTGGTAGTGCGATTTTCGCCCTGACGGTGATGAACATGAGCTTGGATAATATGATGAGTGGATTGATGGAAGGCGGTGGAATGTAAATGGAAAAGACACAGGAACAAAAAAAGTCTTCTGTGCATTCCGGAATGCACTTGCCCGGGAAGGTCGGGATTCATGGAAGTTTTTTTGGAAAGGTTGACGCGACAGCTTCTGAACTTCAACCTTTTATGCCTACGGAGCTTATTGGAGGCTCCATACCCTACATTCCCGGAAAAGAAGATGAAGGAGTTTGGAACGCCGCATCGCAAGCTTGTGGAACGGAACGTGTTCATTATTGCTATGTGATAGACGATGGGAGGGTCTGGTATCTTGCGGCTCCGTCTTCTTCTTTGGCAAGTAATCCTGACAGTTGGTGCCCACTTGCGGCGGCACTGCCCGGAAACAGTGAATACTGGGACAGGCAGACGGTATATCTTTATGAGCAAGAGGGTATGGCTGGTGCTCTCAGATGGGATCAGGAGACTGGCAGACTACAGCTTTTTCTGGGAGTTTCCCGCACAATTCTTCCGCGTATTCAAAGTATGGAAGCTAATTTTGTCACTATAAATCCAGAGGTAGCCAAGTCCGTTCCATGGAAAAACAGGGCACTCCGGCAGGAGCAGCTTTCTAGAATGCTGATACGGATTCTTTTTCTGTCGGGGATCGGCGTTACTCTTTTTTCGCTGTTGTTCTGGGTGGTGGCCTATACGCTTGCCAATGCACTTACGCCGAAACTTGATAAAGCGCGTGCTGTGACTACTACGGCAACTAACGAGCTGATGGTAAATGCAGCAAATGCTCTGCAAACTAATACAGATCGGCATATGGCTAGAATTATTGAGCTTTTGAATATGACCAGTACTTTCGGAGGAATTTTGACTCGTTACGAAGTTAAAGAAAATGATGTCGTTGAATGGACTGCACTTATTCCAAGCGCGGTTCAGCCGGGTCAAATTCAAGCCATTGCCGTTGGGATGGAAGATGGTCGCGTTAAAGTAAAGGGAACTCATTAGAATTGGAGTTGTGAGAGGTGAATTTAGGTAAAATAGACTGGAGTGCTTTTAGAAAGTATACAAGTCCACAGGCCATAAAAGATTTGGATAGTTTTCTGGATGCGATCCCCCTTAATGTTGGGTACAACGCGCTGATTGCGGCGGGTTTGGCGTGGGTTCTTGGTGCTGGTGCTGTTTTTTTTACTTCAATGGAAACGGAAAAGGTCAGCAAGCTGCATGGAAACTTGATGGAAGTTCAGGCCTTGCAGCCACCGGTTCCCGTTCTGAAATACATACCAGTGAGTCAGCAGGTTATTCAGATTCTAGCTAAAAAGATTACAGAAACTTATAAAGGGGTGGTTATAACAGTTAATAGCGATGGGATGGTTACACTAAGTGCTCCAGACACAGACTATTTTCCGCAATTTTTGGCCGCAATAAGTTATCTCCAGCGGGGGGGCAGAAACTGGAAAGTAAAAATCAAAACGCTCTGCGTTGGGCGAGATTGCTCTGGATCCAAGATTTCCACCAGTCTTAG
>JAGLRU010000116.1 GCA_023136145.1 Alphaproteobacteria bacterium | reverse complement strand
CTAAGATGTACACTAAAAATTGCAGCGCGTGCTCTCAAAAACATGTCGGGATATTCTTGTATGTGACGCTTTAAAACTGCTTTATCAATCTTGTGATGACGTGTTTTTGGAGGCGGTTTTGGTGCAAGATCATCAAGGTCGAGCTAACGGTAAATGGTCGTGCGCGAAACCTTGAATAAATGCGCTGCTTCAACCTTACTTCCACCGTCTTTAATGAAGGATAAGGCGGCAATCCTACGGGGTGTTTGATAAGTCATGTCTCATGATAGTACGTTTCTTTCTTAATACAAACTACTATATATTTTCACAATTCACATTCCTTATCCGTTATCGTAAGCATACCAAACTTTCGTAAAGTTGCCAATAAATTTTTTACATATTTCCTCTACATACTTGGTACGAATGGCGGTTTTTTAATTGTTGCTTGAGTGGAAGTATTATTAATCAACTTTTCAAATCTCTCTTTTGCAGCATTGCAAACAGAAGTATCTAGATCTTCTTGGTTAGAAAGTAGTTCCAAAGCAACTATATCTTTCTCAATCTTATTTACCTCACTAATGCGAAACTCATTAGAATCAGTAATAACTAAGAAATCGGAAGTCTTTTTCGGACCATAAGCGGCATTTATATAATGACTGGCATCAGAACTTTCTGCTGTCAGAGTGATTGCATCATTAGACGACAGTTTTTCAGTTGCTACCCGAGTAGAAGCATTTTTGGTTTTAAGTAATTCTTCAAGTCTTTTTTTCGCAACTTCGCGAAGCTCAGGAGGTATTAAATCATCCTGTTTAACAAGTTTTTTCAAATAATCTGTTTTTTGGAGCTTGTTTACAGCATCAATGCGAAATGTATCAGAATCTTTTGGTTCAAGACCAACTGGACCTATACTGGCGTATATATAGTATTCCAAATCATTAGAAGGTTGGTGAGCTTTTTCTAAATAATCACTAGAAACAGGAAAGGGGTTTTCTATGGCAATTCCTCCAAATGCTTCTATCTCAAATTTAGTTATTGGCTTAGTTCTATTTCTCCTCCTACTTTCAAGTGCTTTTAATTGCATCTTACTCAGAAGATTGCTAAACTCCTGTCTAGCATTTTCTTCTGAAAAACCTTCTGCAATCAATAACTTTCTGAGCTTATCTTTTTTTTCTATCTGTTCCATACAATCCATCATATTAACACAAGATTTTATATATTCTTCCTTTTGTCTTCTTTCTTTTATAGATCTACGTTTACTTTTTTCTTCACTCGGATTTAAAATGTATTTTGCAAAAGAGGAAAACTTTTCCTTTATTTCATCTTTTTCCCATCCTATTTTCCACTTTACATTCCAAAGAATATCTTCAACTTTTCTTTCTCCTTTAACAAAAGCGGATTCTAAAAAATCACGCACCATTAAACTTCCCTCACTTTATTGAATTAACTTGACAATGAGGCCATTATAGCAAATGTTCGCATAATTTACAATGAAAATTTTTTCAATAACCCAAAACAGCCGTAAAAACTCATAAAAATCTGATTTTCTTCTCCTTTCCCGCATAAAACGAGAGTGATGGTTTCCAATTATTGTTATTTTAACTACAGAGACTGCAGAGTGCGAAGAGGAAATATATTTCTCTGTTATAGCACTTTCGATTAAAGATAAGACATTACTAATTCCTCAACGGTTGTTTCTATCGGCATGCCTTCCCGCCGTTTTTTCATGGCACCGAAGGATTGTTCAATAGGGTTAAAATCCGGTGAATATGTAGGCAAAGGCAACATGGCATGACCATGTTTTTTTAGCAAAGAACGCATGGTTTTTTTATTATGCACCGGCGCATTATCCATTATCACAATACTAGGTTTTTTAAGCTCTCTAATTAGAAATCTTTTCATCCATGCATCAACTGTTTTTGCTGTGCAAGAGCCTGTAAAAACAAACGGAGCAAGCAATTCTTTGCCTCGTTGCGCCATGAGCAGATTAGTTCGCTTCTCCCGCTTTCCTTTGACATCAATATAGAGCTTTTGTCCCCCCGGTGCCCATCCGCTCAATCTTTCTTTATGACTTACAAAGCCGCTCTCATCGAAGTATACAACGTTTTCTGAGCCGTATATTTTTATTAATCTGCGAAGCTCACGTAGAAAAGTCATCCTTTTCATAGTGCATCGCTCTAAATATCTACGCTCTTTTTTTTACGGACTTTCATCTTTGATAAAGCAAGGCTCATAGAACTGATTGCAACACCAAAATGAGCCGCACGTTCTCTCAAAAACAGATCGGGATTTTCTTGCACGTGACGCTTTAAAACTGTTTTATCAATCTTGCGATAACGTGTTTTGGGAGGCGGTTTGGGCACAATATCATCAAGGTCGAGCCAACGGTAAATGGTCGCGCGCGAAACCTTGAATAAATGCGCTGCTTCAACCTTACTTCCGCCGTCTTTAATGAAGGATAAGGCGGCAATCCTGTGGGGTGTTTGATAAGTCATAGAATGACTATAACATGTTTGATTCTTATTCTAAAGTACTATAAAAGATTATGGTGGCTCTGGTTTGCGAGACAGGGCTTCAGGATTCTAAGCGAGAGTCCGGCCTCCGCAGGAATGACGGGAAAGGTATAATTATTTTTCAAACGATTATAGTTCAACTCCCCACCAGTCCCATCATATGTTCTGACACGGGGGCTTTTATATGTATTGATGGCTGATCTTTATACAATGGAATATCAATTGACCGCGCATGGAGGTGGAGCAATGGTAAAATTTCACCGGCTTTTGCTGGATGACCATAAACCCAATCGCCAATGACGGGGCAGCCGAGCGACTGACAATGTACGCGAACCTGGTGTGTACGACCTGTTTTGGGGTAAAGTTCTAACCATGAAAAACCTTCACCGTGCCGCATTACTTTCCATTTAGTTACGGCAGTCTTGGCATTTTTATTTTTGCCTGATACCTTCATATACCAGCCCTTTGGCGTTTTGATTTTTTTGAGGTAGCCGTCGATGACTCCGCTGTCCTCTTTCGGTGCGCTATGCACAACAGCCCAATACGTTTTGGTGATAAGTCCTTTTTCAAACAAACGGCTCAATCGCCGAAGTGCTTTTTTCTGGCGACCAAGGATAAGACATCCTCCTGTGTCCCTGTCCAGTCGGTGAGCAAGCCACGGGGCATAAGGCAGTTCAAATTTCAGCGCGTCGAAATAATCTTCAAGGCTATGCCCTCCGCTAGGCCCCGGATGCACCGGAATCCCAGCCGGTTTATTAATAACAAGTATCAACTTGTCCTTGAATAAAACACGGGATTGTAGGTCTTTGTTAGTCAGAGCGTAACAGTGCTGATTCATGTCTACCATAAGGGCATATTGCCACCCTTTGCTTTCCATGACATCATGAAAAAATGAAAAAAATTACATCAGTAATTGTGCGAATATCATCGTTTCAAAAATTTACGAGATTCCAGCTTTCGCCGGAATGACGCGAAAGGAGTTTTTTAGAGGTGACCTATATAACGAACCCTGATTATCAGGGAATAGGTTTTGGGGTTTTTTTATCTATCAAATCAATCATATATTGCTGCAACTTTTGCGGAGTTAATGTTTCTTCTATAAAAATCTCACGAATTTGAGGAAACATACGCTCCAACACATCGCATAAATCTACCACGTTTTTAAGGCTAATTGAATTCAATGCATTTGGGTAACGTTTGAGATATTCTTTTACAAACTTTTCCAGAAGGTTTTGAACAACCCCTTCCAGTGTATCCTTATCTCCATTATACGTATCAAACACATCAGACAAAGGATCCTCAGGATTCTTATCGCCAAGCAATTGGGAT
>JAGLRU010000115.1 GCA_023136145.1 Alphaproteobacteria bacterium | reverse complement strand
TTTGTCTGGGCGATTAGTGGTCTGCTAAAAAACTTGAAATTATAGTCGATTGAACAATTAACAATATGTTTTTCCTTAAAATGTCATTCCATCGAAAGCCGAAATGACGCAAATGGAGGTTTTTAGAAGCAGCCCTTATATAGTGACTCTCCGAATGGCATGGCGGCAAGTAGAACTTACTCCGTGAGTCTCTTCCACCAGCCTTTGCGTTCCTGACGTGGCTGGGTAGCCTCCTGTTGGGAGTTGCTGACAATCTGAACAACTTTAGATTCCGGCTGAGGCGATGTTTTTTTTTGCTCTATTTGGATTGGTTGGCTGTTGTTTTGACCTGTTTGCTGCTGTCCATTGCTGACACCTCCGCGTTTTTTGCCACGGTTGCGACCTCCTCGCCTGCCACGACGACGCTGGCGGATGTCTCCGTCTTTGTCGTCTTGTTGTCCAACTTTGTTCCGACTGCTGCTTGAGGATTTGCGGGAATTCCTGCCGTTGTTACTGTCTTTCTTGTCGTTCGCTTCAGTTTTTTCTTCTGAGGAAAGATTCGTCGTAGGGTCGTTGACATTATTCATTTCGTTTTCGTCAATTTCCGGCAGGTCTGAAATATCAACTGTCTGAATTGGCATTATGCGTTGTACCTGACGGTCATCGCGGACGGATCCAGTCGAACGCAGGATTTCGATGATATAGTTTGGCTTTATCAGCTCATCGTTGGCATTAAGAAACACTCGGAAGCTATGCCGTTTTTCAATGGTGGCGAGCATCTTGCGCTTGTGATTGAAGATATACAATGCGACTTCGCTCGGAACGCTAACTTTGATTTCGGCGGCGCGAAGGCGAAGACCCTCTTCTTCGATGGCGCGGAGCACGATGACTCCAGTTGTCTCAACAGTGCGAACTAGGCCAGTGCCGGCGCAATGTTCGCAGACCTCAAAGTTGGTTTCAACGAGGCTTGGATGCAGACGCTGGCGAGAAATTTCCATTAGGCCGAAAGCTGATATTCGTCCTAGCTGAATGCGTGCTCGATCATGCTGCATGGTATCTCGCATTTTACGTTCGACGATTCTGTTGTTGCGGCTGTCCTCCATGTCGATGAAGTCGATTACTATCAGGCCGCCTTGATCACGCAGGCGTAATTGTCGGGCTATTTCATCAGCCGCCTCCAGATTTGTCTTGAGGGCGGTTTCTTCGATATGGCGACCCTTTGTTGCGCGACCGGAGTTGACATCTATCGACACCAGTGCCTCGGTTGGATTGATGACGATATAACCACCGGATTTCATATGAACGGATGGGTTGTGGATAGAATCGATTTGATTTTCAACCTGATAGCGGGAAAACAGTGGCATGGTTTCGTCATTGTATAGATGGATGCGATCAACATGACTTGGCATAAGCATCCGCATAAATTCGTTGGCACTTTTCCATGCTTCTTCGCCGGAGATGTGTACTTCATCAATGTTTCGCTTGTAAAGGTCGCGGATGGCACGTTTTATCAAGTTGCCTTCCTCGTAAATGAGAGCTGGTGCACTTGATTTTAGTGTGAACTCGCGGATTTGATCCCACAGGCGTAGGAGATAGTCCAGATCACGTTTGATTTCCGGGGCACTACGGGAAACTCCAGCTGTTCGTAGAATAACTGACATACCTTCCGGGACGTTCAGTTCGTGTAGTATTTTCTTTAGGCGTTGGCGATCCTTTACGTTAGATACTTTACGACTTACGCCACCTCCGCGCGGTGAATTTGGCATCAGGACGCAATAACGACCGGGCAGTGAGATGTAAGTGGTGACAGCCGCTCCTTTGTTACCGCGCTCTTCTTTGCTGATCTGGATCAGCATGATCTGATTGCGTTTGATGACTTCCTGAATTTTGTATCTGCGCTTGATGCTGGATCGATACAATGGCGCATCGATAACATCGCCACCGATGATTTCTACATCTGGGGCTTTGTCTTCTTTGGTTTTATCTTGGAGATCATCCCCTGTGGCAACTATTTGTGCTTGGGAAATATCTTCATCTGTTTTTAGCGGTGAACTATCTTCCTCATCGTCCTTTTTCACGGGTTCACAGGGTGCATCGACGATGATTTCTTGCCCGATTTCTTCTGCTATAGAATTTGTATTTTTGGATACACAGTTTTCATCCTCTTCAGTGGAAGTGGAGGCAGGAACTTCTACGGAAGAACTGTCTTTCTCCTGAAGTGTTTCACTTTCAGTGATTTTTTCGTCTTCAATGATGTTTTCGTCTTCAGTTATGTTTTTGTCTTCAGTACTTTCATTGGCAGCGGCAAGTTCGGCTGCATCTTCCTCATCTTCGCGGGCTGCTTGTTCTTCGGCTAACGTTCGTTCTTCATTCAGTAGAGCCTCGCGGTCAGCAATCGGAATACGATAATAATCAGGGTGAATTTCTGGAAACGCTAGAAAACCGTGACGATTGCCTCCGAAATCAACGAAGGCCGCTTGCAGAGATGGTTCAACCCGCGTGACTTTGACGAGGTATATGTTGCTTTTTAGTTGTTTTCTGGCAATGCTTTCGAAGTCGTATTCTTCTAGCTTGTTACCGGAGATAACTGCAACCCGTGTTTCTTCGGGATGAGTTGCATCAATTAGCATCCTTTTTGTCATTTTAGCTATCCTTTTTCGATGCAGCCTAAAGCCTAACCCGGGAGCGACATGGGAGTCAGGCGGCGCATCATACTGTTCTTCTCAAGGCCGGTGGCTATTAAAACAAGCTTTCGTTTGTGGTACCGTTATCGGGAGCGTTAATAAAGCAACTAACGCTGCTTAATATCAGCCTGCCGTCATCGCCAAACCCATTCCGCCCTATATCATAGAAGGCATAGGAATAAGCCGACCTCAAAATTCGTTGACCAAAGCGTCCCATTGTTTCACATAATTTTTCTTATGAAACGCCATTTATCGC
>JAGLRU010000114.1 GCA_023136145.1 Alphaproteobacteria bacterium | reverse complement strand
CGACGGATCCGACTGCCGCCGGTCTTTGGCAGTCAGTTGGTCATGCTTCGCTGCCGATTGCGCTTGATGAGATGGAATCTGAAACTGACAACAGAAAAAATCAGAACATAATTAAATTTGCCCGTCATGCTGCATCCGGCGGGCTGACACTGCGTGGCGGCTCCGGACACAAGGGCACCAGCTTTATTGCGCGTAGCTGTTTTTTGTTTTCGTCAATTCTGGTGCCTCCTTTAACGTCACAGGATCAAAGCCGGATAGTTATTCTTCAGCTTGATAAACTTGAGCCGTCTTCAAAGCCTCCAGTCCTTAAACCAAAAGAACTAGCAGAATTCGGAGCGGTCTTCAGGCGTAGATTAATGGATCAGTGGCCGCGTTTTGAAAAAACGCTGAATGCGTATTGTGGCGGTTTGCAGAAATACGGACATGGCGGGCGTAGTTGTGATTTATTTGGTACGCTGCTGACTTGTGCTGATTTGCTTTTATACGATCAAGAGCCTGAAAGCGGCGATGTTGAGCACTGGTCAAAGCTTTTAAAGCGTTCAACCTTGTCAGAAGCCGAAGATGATATCAGCGATAGCGAACGGTGCTTTTCTCATCTCTTATCGACGATCTGCGACGTGTACCGTGACGGTAAAAAGCGGACAATCGGCTCATGGATTGAACAGGCTGCCGGAAGTCCTGAAGATGGTGTGATTGATTACGATGCAAATAAGGTTTTGGGGACGTTTGGTATACGGGTCGAAAAGCCTATCAGGGAGCCTACTTCTTTGCTTATTGCAAACACTCACCAAGGGCTTGCCGGAATTTTTCGGGAAACAATTTGGGCAGGTGCGCCCGGGGCAACCGGTGTTTGGGTTCAGTCTGTAAGACGTGTTGAGGGTGCACAGGCAGGAAAGGCAGGGACAAACTTTGACGGTGCCCCTGCCAGATATACGAGAGTGCCTTTAAAATCGGTGGTATCGTTGTAGGGTGTTATTTTTTCTCTTTATTTTTTTCTATATCTATATCTGCAATTTTTGACGAAATACACCAAAGGCAAAAAGCAATAGCAGAAAGCAAAGCCATGTGTTCATTCCCAATCCAGAAATTTTGTAAACAGTTTCCAAGGAGAAGACCACAAGTTATTTCGTCAAATAAATTTGCGATAAAAAGGCATTTTTTATTTTTGAATGTTTTCATTTTGTTACGTCCTCAGATTGTTTTAGAAAATCTTCAATTTTTTGAAATAAAGGATCAGAAGGTTCAAAAACAAAGTTAAGCCATTGGCTGATTCTGGATTGTCTTATTTTCAGCTCGCGCTCGATTTTCATCTGGGTTACGCCGCTTATTTTCATCAGGGTTCGCCATTGAATAACACATTTCAACTTTTCAGGACTAGAATAAGTAAACACGCAGATTGCTTGATGCTGTGATAGGGTTTGATGGATGTAGTCTGGTAGAATTTCAAGGTTTTTTTCACCTTGTGTAAAACGTGGCCTCATGATTTAAGCTCCTTTTTCATTTGTTTATATTCTCGTAGTTTCAAAATGATAACGCCCTTTAACAATTCTTACCGTCACCCCGTCTATGATTTTGCCGTCAGATGTTCTTCGGATGTATCCATGGCTAGCACCCATTTTAACAATCATTTTTGTTCCGCAATAAAAAGCTGTAATAACTTCCGTTAATCCGGCGACGGTATTAGATGACCCTAATAGTGTTACTTTCATTGTTTTAGTATCCTTTGTTTGTTGTTTTGTAACGATCGTTTATTGTGTCATAGGCTGTAGTCACGTCATATCGAAGGTTGTCTTCCGGATTGACGCAGACGATGTCTTCCCAGTGCTGGTGGCATCCAAAGGTTTCGATAGTCCAGCCTGCCTGCTGGATTGTCATGATCTGCCTGTTGAGGGCTCCGTCCGCTATTACCCATGCAGG
>JAGLRU010000113.1 GCA_023136145.1 Alphaproteobacteria bacterium | reverse complement strand
TGCACGTAAACACTGCGGACGCAAAGACGAATGGTCTATAGGGCTTACCCTCCTCCACAAAAAAAGCGGTTCTCAATCTTCTTTAAAAGAATTTCGTAGGAAAATAAAACCTCTATTAAAACACGATCATTTACCTGATTACACCATAGAGATGGACGAAGAAACGAGCAAAATTACCTTTAAAAATAGAGAAAAATGGTGGACGGATACTAAACAGCTTGGAAATCCCCTCCCCTCACTCTCTCCTCTTGCTTTTGAAGAAGCCAAAAAAGTGGCGGGAAATTATGACGTTTATTATTTAGAGCGAGAATTTCGTGAATGGTGGTTTAACTCGGGTAAACCAGTACCAGACAAGCTCACCAGTGCTTTTGTCGGTTTCTGCAAATCGAGGCATAAAAGAAAACCTTGCCCATAACCCACATACCCACAAACACGCATTTGAGGGTATGTTGAAAATAACATTTGTGTTTTTCCACATTTAAGATAGGCTTACAAATATGATTATTTCATTCATAAATCAAAAAGGCGGTGTTGGAAAAACCACAATTGCAATCAATGTGGCTTCTTCCCTTGCTCAACAAGGTTATAAAACCTTACTTATTGATGCTGACAAGCAAGGCTCATCGAGTACATGGGCGAGTTTGCGCGAAGAAACGCCCTTTCAGGTAGTAAGCCTTGCTCGTGAAAATATGGCAAAAGATGCACTATCACTTGCCACTGAATACGATTACACCTTAATTGATGCTCCACCACACGCTGAGGCTATATCGCGTTCGTGTATTATTGCCTCTGATCTAGTGGTTATGCCGATCGAACCTTCTGGCTTATCAACATGGGCAAGTGATGTAACCGTTCAACAGATCAAACAAGCAAGAGAATACAAAGAAACCCTCAAATGTGGGTTTGTAGTTTCCCGCAAAATAGGGCAAACCGTAATAGGTCGCCAAGTACGGGAAATGGTCGAAAACACAGGGATGCGGGTTTTTGATTCAGATATTGAAAACCGTGTTGCATTCGCTGAAAGCATGACAATGGGACAAACCATTTTTGAATGGAACGCTGATAAAAAAGCAATGGCAGAAATTGAAACCTTAACTGAAGAGTTAGTTAACTATGGCAAAGAAAAACTTTCAAAGCGCACCGAAACCGAAAAACTCAGTATCGCCTGAAGCGATTGAAGCGTTTGAAAATGGCGGGGCAGGGCATGACAGACCGCGTAAGACAGTAAACAATCTTCAAGAGCCTACAAGACGACTTAGTGTTGATCTACCACAAACTATGCACCTACGCTTTAAAACAGCGTGTAGTGCCACACAGCGCAAAATGACAAAAGAAATAGAAGCCTTTATTTCTGGGCGCACCAAAGAGCTGGAAGAAGAAGCAGGAATAACCCACAAATGAACATATCCACAAATGTGGGTATGCTCATTTCTTCAAGTGTCTATTATATTATAAATTAGTAGACAAATTAAAAATGCCTGTTTATACTGTCTATTAAATCGTTTTTTCAGCATTAGTGGACATGACTGTACACTAATCGAATTAGGAGACAGTTTTTATGGATGGTCGATTTTTCGGATATGCACGAGTTTCAACAAGCCAGCAATCTTTAGATATTCAGATTAAAGTTCTTAAAGAGGCCGGTGTTAAATCCAGCCGCATTTTTACAGATAAAATATCCGGCAGTACAACAGAACGCAGCGGATTAGAGTTGCTCATATTAAAAGTCGAAAAAGGAGATTGTATTCTTGTTACAAAACTGGATAGGCTTGGTCGTGATACAGCCGATATGATTTTTCTTATCAAAGAATTTGATAATATGGGCGTTACCGTGCGCTTTCTGGATGATGGTATAAGCACAGAAGGCACGATGGGTAAAATGGTTATCACTATATTATCCGCCGTAGCAGAAGCCGAAAGGCATCGTATTTTAGAGCGCACCAATGAAGGTCGCATTGAGGCTAAAGCCAAGGGCGTGAAGTTTGGCCGTAAACGCACGATTAACAGGGATAAGGTAAGAGAATTGCATTCTCAAGGTACTGGCGTAACCGCCATTACTAAAGAGCTTGGGATAGGGCGTTCTACCGTTTATAAAATTCTTAGTGTGGGGCAGGGCGATTGTACCTCTGTACACCATAATCAACTCAGACCACAGTAATAAAAACCCTATGTTGCGTTTGGTACCTTTGTTGGGTAAGACCCTAAATACCATCATTTGCAAGAAGGTCTGGCAAGCCTAATTTTTCTGCAAAACTCTTATTTCTTCTATGCGCCCTAGAATATAAGGAGGACATCTTAATTATCTCCGTCTGCATGATGGCTATTTTATTGCGGTTATTGTCATTTGATTTGATTGACTCATCAGGCTTTAACCAGTCACCATTAACCGTTTCATCATAGTCATCAGGAATATCAATAAGGTCTATATCTTCACCTATTAAATAGCAATAAAACCTATCAAACTTTTTATCGCAATAATTTGCAATAAGGCGGCAATATTTTCCCATTTGATTTAAATGGTCTGATAAATCTACCCTTGGGGCTTTTAACTCAACAAGTACGCATTTACCCTCTTCTGCAAAAAGAAAAATATCAGGTCGCCTTTCTGGCTTAATGCCATATTTTTCAATTTGTTCCTTAGTCAGATCAATTAAAAGATTTTCCCCTTTATCATTTTTAATCTGACTTAATTGAATATCGGAGCATCCATAAAAATGGAGAAATTCCTCATTTAAAATCCACAAATCATTCAATATAGATGTATCTGAGCTTTTTCTTTTAAAAATAAGGTCATGAACCAAACCTTCTTTCTCTTTTTTCTTTCCTTTAATTGCAGGTTGTCTTTGATATTTAAGCTCTTCCGTTAGAATTTTTTTCAATATATCTGCCACCATTTCTCGCCTGATAATATAGCGACTTAATTCTTCCTTATTCTGATCTTCAATTAACGCAGATAATTCAATAACTTTTTTTTCAAGCTCTTTCTGATAATTATCAGAAATTGGATTCAATTCATTTAAGCTTTCATGCAATATTTTAGCTTTAAACCCTTTTTCAGCTAAAATATTAGACTGCTCAATGTAAATCTTCTTAGTTATGAGTTGCTCATCATCCGTTAAATTTATTCTCGCTTTCAAGGCTACCTCTATCGGGATGCCGTGTGCTTTTGCAATGCGTTCAATATCTTTTTCCTGCTTACTACGAAGGTCAAATATATCCTTGTAAATGCTTGGTATAACCCTATTTACTTGCTCTTTTATACTATCAAAAAATAGAAACTCTTCGTCTTCGTCAAAGAATAAATCACTTACCGATGTTTCAGTTTCCTTTTTATCTGGAAATTTAAAGCAATCAACCGTATCACTTACATTCTTTGGATTATCCAATACTTCGCCATAAAATGCCGTTAAATATTTAAATCCATCAATGCTTTCTTTTTTCTTTATTTGCTTAAATGTCAACGCCTGAACAGGCATATCTTTACTACATAGATAAACATCATTTTTTTCTAAATCACCCTCTGGCATTTTAAAATGTGCCCATTTTATAACCTCGTCTTTATCTTCAACGGACTTCCATGCAACTTTATCTGCTTTAGAGTCCACAATTTTCAGATAAGGTACTTTTATTTTACCTATAGATTGAGGTTCTGGAATACTTTCAGGTGTCAAAGATTGACTATCCAGCTCTTCCTCATCTTTTATAAAAATTACCGTGATTTTAGGCATACTTAAATCTTCTTTTTGAGCATCAAGATAAAATCGCAAAAGAAACTGCCGGTTGATGTCTTTTATAATTTTCTCAATTGATAACTCATCAAAAAAGGTTTTTTCTTCACCCTCAAAAACCCCACCAGATAAAGTAATTTTGGTCAAAAACTCTTCTGTAGTATCACAAGCCCCGTCCTTTTCGTTTTGTATGAAATGTGCTGTATCACACGTGAAAGATCGTTGGTGAGTTATGCCTTCAATATTATATTTGCTTTCAACTTCAATTTTATCAAAACGGTGCAAAAACTGTAAGCGACCAGTACCATTATTATTGTAGCCCTTGCTCTTATCAAAGAACTCTCCAAAGCGTTTATAGCTTTCGAGTGTAAACCCTTCGCCATTATCTATGATTTCTATCTTTTGTAATTCTTTGATCTCGTTTATTAAACCTGTAAAATACAGCCTCACCGTAATTAACGGCTCTTCACCACTTGAAAAATCTCGTTGAGATATAGCCTCTAATGAATTTGTGATTGCCTCATATAATGGTGTAAGCGGATATTTAGACTTCTTAATAAAATCCATTGCGCCGCTTAAATTCATTCTGGCCGTTTTTGCGCTCATTATAGTCCCTAAACTGTATGTAGATTATCTTTAAAAGCTGATTGTAGTGTCCATTTTTTAGTAGTGTCGAGAGAGCGGCGAGCAATTATTAGTTGCTCATCGCTGTGGGCTTGCAGAGCATCAATCGTTTTTTCTGATAATGGATCATCAAGACAAAGCAGGGTTGATTTGCCGTTGCCTGTGAGCTTATAAACGGCGTTATCGGGGAAAGCATCCAGCTTTTCAAGATCGTAAAACAAGCCGTATCCGTTCTTAAGGGAAATTTCGGCCACAACATCATTGAATGTTTCTTCACCGAATAAATTGCCCTGTCGGTTAGCTTTTAAATGCTCCTCTAATGCTGCCGTTTTTTCAGCATCCGATTTATCTAGATCAGGCGTAAATAAATTTTGTGAAAAGTGGCTATCTGTAAGACAATAAACGCGGAATCCTGTATCAGTTTTTGTTTTTGGATTCTCCTTTCGAAGTTTTTCAGTCGCACGCCTCACTCGCTCAATACAAAGGCTTGATATAGTTTTATACCCTGCTTTAAATGCTTCTGATTTTTCATCTGTATATTCAGGAAGCTGTACCAAAATATAACGGCGATTACCGCCATCTTCAACATTAAGATTCATTAGGGAATCTGCCGATGTTCCTGAACCTGCAAAAAAATCAATGTACAGATCATCATTGCCTGTAACTTGCGAACTAAAGAGGGTTGTTAAAAGGCTTGTAGGCTTTGGATAAGAGAAATAACTTTTCCCATCAAATAAATTTTCAACTTCAACACCTCCATCACTTTTCATTGAAAGAATTGAACGTAAGAGAAATGATTTAACCTCATCAAGATATGTTATTGAGCTAGGCTGCGTGTTTTCATCTTTAGCAAACCATATTTTCCCACACATAAAACTACCATCATGTAGAGGCACAATATTCTTATATTTACCATCTACTCTTTTAGAAGCATCATCAAAAGTTTCCTCTTTCCATCGCCAGCCTCTATCAGGAATTTTTACAGGCTTGTTTGTTATCGGATGCAACACCTCATATGTAGTGCCAAATGTATTAGCATTCGGCCAACTCATATTTATTTTCCCCCATAATCGATAATCTTCGTCCATAGAATTGTAGAGTGTTATTCCACGGTCATAATCATTTTTTTTATAAAGTCTTTTAATTTCCACCTCTGAATCTTTTAATGACACCTTTTTATTTTTTAATTTCTTAACTAAATCATATATGTCATCAAGACCATCTTTTCGCATTGTAAATTCGTGTTTTATAGTCACGTCCTTAACATAAACAAGAATGTATTCATGGATATTTCCAATGCCCTTATCATTTTTAGGGATGCGTTTATTCCAAGCAATGCATTCAATGAAATTTTCTTCACCGAATATTTCATCACACAATTTTCTTAGATTTGAAACTTCATCTTCACCAATAGAGATGAAAATTACACCATCATGGCGCAATAACTGCCGCGCAAGCAAAAGGCGTGACTGCATAATATTCAACCAAATAGAGTGTTTGCGGCCATTGCTTTCTGTAACGGCTGTAAGCTTTACACCATCTTTAATAGTTCCATTTTTTTGCCAATAGGCTTTCTTTGTTTCGCTATAATCGTCTGGGTATATTACGTCCGCATCTTTATTATATGGAGGGTCAATATAGATACATTTTACACGCTCAAAATATGTGTTTTGCAGAAGCTTTAGGGCTTCGAGATTATCACCCTCGATAATCATATTTTGGGTATTGTCAAAATCTACGCTGCGCTCTGGATCAGCAACCAAGGTTGCGCGGCTTGGTGTAAATGCCTTGCGTTTAGATTGTAGTTTTCCAGCCCATTCAAAACGAAAGCGTTCCGTGGTGCTTATTCCATCTGGCGCGGCCAAGTTACGTAATGCTTTTTCATCAAGATTACCCTCACCATCAAACATATCTGGAAATAAGCGTTTAAGTTCATCTATCCGTTCTTCCCGTAAATCTGGGCTTGTTATTACTATTGAGTTTGTTTTTTTATTTGTCATGGCTTTGCCCATCATTATTTATTGGTCAAAAAAGGTTTGGTTTATATCTGGGTGCTGTAATGCCTTTTGGTCAAACGATTTTAAGCTATCTACTGGCGCAAGATAAGCTGTAAGCCCGATAGCTTCAAAATGTTTTACCGCACAATCTATTTTCATCTGCTCATCAGGCTTTAGCTTATCTTTATCGCTTGTACCTTTTGTTTCCACGGTAAAATAAAAGCGCGGAGTCTCTGCGCCTTCATCAGCATCAAGATCAGGCTTTTCAATAACCAAGGCAAAATCAGGGTTATAACTCCCGATTGGTGTAGAGATTTTATATCCTGCTGGCAATTTAATAAGAATGCGCACCGCATGTTCATTATCAAAATCATTGGCGATGTTTTTTTCTACATCTGAATCATGAATAATACGATCATATAAACCTTTTTTCGGGGTAGGGGTCGTATCGCGTTTTGTTTCGATTACGGCCTCGAACATATCAAGCGGGTGCATGTCTCCCGTTTGCTCATATTTAACTAAGCGCACAAGCTCTTTTTCTACAACGCGGCGCACTTTCTTTGTCGCCTCGGCCAAAAATTGCAAAGGGTTTTTAGCAAGCTGTTGCTTTTGTGCCTTATCCATACCGTCAAGAATTGCCGTTGCAGTCGCGTCTGATATGGTGGTGTTACGTGCCAGCTCATCCACCACGTCAATTTGAGCCATTAGGGCATTAATTGCACTACTGGTTGAACCTTTACCCTGCGCTTCAATACCATCTTCTTCGCTTATATTGTTCCAATAGGTGAGGGATGTTTCCAGCTTATTTTCAGCTACGATAATATCAGATAAAGAAGCGATGCTTTTTTCTATCAATTTTTCTTCACGGAAATGTACACGACAACGGGTTTTACGGGCGATTTTATCCCATAATTGTTTAAAATCATCAGAGCTAAAATAATCCTCATTACGCCGTATTTCTACCGCGTCAAGATTTTCATTACGCATTGGCGGGGCTTTGGCGTGTTTACCAAGCTCATCATGTAATTCTGTTTGATAGGTTTTCGCAAAAGCATAATAGCTTTCATTTGCAACAACGGTTAAAAGATTAACTTCTTGCCCTTCAATAACATCTTCTGGGTCACGATATCTTTTGCCCTGCTGGTTTACACATAAGCGTAATCCACGGCCTATTTCCTGCCGTTTTTTAATGACGCTTTTGCTCTCATTTAAAGTACAAATTGTAAACACATTTGGATTATCCCAACCCACGCCTAAAGCAGAGTGAGAAAAGATAAATTCTAGCGGTTCATCAAAAGATAAAAGCGTTTTTTTATCTCTTAGAATTTTATCGTATATCTCGGCATTGCCAGCCATAGACTTAAGATTGTCTGTATAAACTCCCGCGCCTGTTTTAGCAAAATAGCCGCCGTGAATTTCTTCGACATTCGGGACAGAGGCTTTGTTTGTCTTCTGGTATATCTCAGCATATTCTTCTTCAAAAATACGGCGGATTATACCGTCTTGATCGGTGTAATTTGCCACACGGTCAATAAAGAAAAGCACCAATGGCTTAATACCCATAGGCACAAGCTGTTTTTTACGGCGGAAATGCGTTTGAATGGCGCGGCGAATTTGTTCGCGAAAAATGGTTTCTTTATCGCTGCCATGCGAACCACCTTCGGTTATCTGCTCACCATTTGAAAACTTAATGTAACCCTCTCCATCATAAAGATCGGTTGTACCAATATCCTCAACAATCCAACCTTTATAAACAGAGTTTCCTGTTTTCTTCTCAAGATCGTCACCGCTTTTGATGATTATTGCTTTCGATTTAATATCACCGCTTTTTAAATGCACATTCAGTTGCAATTTAGCGGTCGGATCAGTTGCGCTCAAATTGAGCTTTTTGAACTGGATAGCTACATTACTTTGCGTGTTTTTCTCATGAATTGAAAGAACTGCAATTTTTTTGACCAAGCTGCTATTGTAGGAATCATAGGGCGTAAGACGATGTATAACGTTCTTTGGCTCTCGGTGCGTTGCCGAATATCTTAGCTTAAACAGAGGATTAAATGCTGATAACCGCGCCTGCATATTCTCGGTATCCATACCTTCTTGCGGCTCATCCATGATGATAACGGGCTGCACTTGGCGTAACATTTCCATTAAATTGCCACTGTCTCGATTTTCATCATTGATAACTTTGTTGTCGCTATCAAAAGCCTGTTTATTCATTACCATGATAGAAAGATGGTTAGAGACGCAAAAACTTCTCACCTCTGGAAGCTTTTTACTGTCATATTCAGTGACAGAAACTTCCGTTGCATAAATTTTTCTAAAATGATCTTTTGTGTCACGTAAGGTTGCTAGAACGCCTTCACGAATAGCCACGCTTGGCACAACAATAATAAATTTATGAAGGCCGTATTTTCTATTGAGTTCAAAAACACTACGAATATAGACATAGGTTTTTCCTGTACCTGTCTCCATTTCAATGGTCAAATCTCTGTCTTCAGTTGCCGCATAATCTTCTATGTTATTTTCTTCGGCAATGGCCGCGACATTATCTTGCCAGTTTTGCGGCTTAAGCTTAATGACGTTACTAGAAACTTCTCCACTCCAAAAACGTTCTTCTGGCCGTATATATGGTGCGCCTTCAAATACTCGAATGGTTGCAGCGATAGCTTCGCTTTGATGTCTTAGATTTGGTTCAAAATGGATTTTCATTTTTGCCCCTGCTTTGTGCTAGAGATTTCCAGCAATTCTTCCTGTGCCTGTCCTACAAACCATTCTTTCAGAGTTAAGCCGCGAGATTTTAACGCTGCATAGATGTCTGATTTCATATCAGGGTCTATTTCAATAACAATTCTGTGACTTTTGCCAATGGCCATACATATACCTCAGAAATTAATTTCTACCTTAATTAAACACCTACATTATGTTATGTGATGTGACAAGAAACTATCCAAAGCTATACATGTTAATCGACATATATAAAGAAAAATCATTTTTTTATATGCATGAAAAAACCACGGGGCTTGCCCCGTGGAGCTTTACACATGGGATTTTTGTGGCTTATGTCCCAAATGGGAGCATAAGCCATAAAAATCTGCCCACAGGGAAAGCAGGGCTTCACACCTGAACGCAAAACCCCGCATATAACTTATGCAACTAAACCTTGTTGCTCTATCATCTCTTTAGCTTGCAAGCCGTGCAAATAATCAGCGGCGCATTGTGCTTGTGCAGCGGCTCTGAAAATTGCTTTCTTGTCCTTTTTTAGCACCTTAAGCCATGAGGCAATATAGGCGGCATGGTTGCCTTTAATATCTGGAATAACACCAAGATCAACGGATAAAAACGCCGCGCCAAGCTCGGCAACAAGTTCCTCTTTTGCGTATCCTATATCACCTTTACGGATTCCGCCTAAATCACGGTCAAGACGGTTTTCTGCTTTTGTCCAATGCGTAAGCTCATGCAATACAGTTGCATAATAACTATGATTTGTTTTAAAGGCTTCCATATAGGGCATTTGAATGAAATCACCACAAAAGCTATGAAACGCTCTATCTCCTCCATGGCGAATATCTGCGCCGGTGCCAACAATAAAGCTATCAGCTAATGGCAAACGTTCCATTTCTTCCAGCTCTGGCGGCTGTTCCGGCTTTAAATAGTAATTTTCTGGTAAGCCTTCTATTTGTTCAACATTAAAAACCCGATAGGATTTCATGTAATGAATAAATTTCTCTTCTTCCTCACTGTTTTGGCTTTCATCCTCAACCAATAATTTACCTGCATAAAATACAGGGGCGGCTTTTGCGCCTTTCTTTACTTGTCCGCCTAATTCTGTAGCCTGTCTGTATGTCATCCAATGGGCAGACTGATAACCCTTTTTAATTGAAAGTGACCATAAAATCAAAACATTGATACCTTTGTATGCTTCCCCATTATGGCGCAACGGCATAACAATCCGTCCCTCTGTATAGCCACCATTCCAAGGCTTTGCCCAAGGTCTAACGCTTTTTTCCAGTGCTTCAATAATCATGTTTGTTACTTCCTGATATACATCATTACGTTGTTTCGTTTTCATTGCTTTGCCTGCCTTTGTTTCTAGGGTTTTTTGAAAGCCCTTTTCAGGGCGCGTCATAAACCCTTGCCGCATGGCGAATGGGGGGTGAGCAAGTGCAATAAAAATCGTTATAGTCTTGGTGCGGGCGCAACAAAGTGAGCCACGGCTATGACTATTTTTGTTGCAGGCGCGAGGGGGAACTCCCTAAAGCAAAACCGCCAAGGGGCTACTTTTAGGTGGTGTTGGTTTCTTATTTTTCAAGACATTGTTCAGAACACTATTAATTGATTTTCGACTGCTGCGTTTGGTCTCGATATTTTTGTGACTCATAGTCCGTAGATACAAAAGCTACAAATGTAGATTATATGTCACAGGATTAACAAGGGAGCAGAAATGAATACAAGTGACCCATGTTCTCTATTTGGAGATAAATTACGTGCGCTAAGAAATAAAAAAAATCTTAGTCAAGAAGAATTAGCTCATCTGGCTGATCTTGATCGTACTTATATTTCTAGTATTGAGAGAGGGAAAAGAAATATTAGCTTAAGAAATATTTTTAAAATAGCGCGAGCTCTAAATGTTGCCCCTAAGCAATTAATTGATTTTGGTGGGGGTGTGTAAATATGACTTTTTCGCAGGATATTCAAGAAAAGTTTGAAGAATTAGAGGTAAGTTCAGTAAGTGATTCTTTCGGTGGGAACAAGCTTGATGGTAGAGCGCCTGACTTTAAATTTACTCCAATAATACATTGGATGTGTGACGAGAAAGCACGTTTTGATGGTTCTGTTTGTGAAAATATTCAAACCTTGAAAATGCAATTAGGTGAGCAAGCCTTTAAGTATACGATGGAGGCTCTAGGACGATTTTCTTTTTGTATTGAGCTTACCAACCTGAAAATTACATCAACTAAAATGAAAACACGTTGGTATCCAGGTAAAATAATAAAGACAAGATTAAGTAGCTTCGAAAATTATGAAGGCGAATTTTCTCCTGGTCATGATAAGCGCTCTTCTAAATTTGATATATGTCTTGAAATATTTAAAAAAAGTTTGTCCCTAATAGCCTCCTCACCGGATCATATTAACGTTATGAAATGGTTTAGTTCTTCTTCCAGTCGAGGCACACCATATGAAGCAGTGTGGACGTATGTTAACCCAGCATTAACTCTTGTACATGTAGAGAATAACATAAGGTTGGTTAATTTGGATGATGCTAAATGGCTTGTGAAATCCAGGCCTATTATTAGATCGGTATTAACTCAAAAAAACAAAGAAAAAATAGCAACAAAATGTTACAAAACTGATAGAGCTCAAACGGGAGACGTACAGACCAATAGAGCAAAGCGCTGGGAATGTTTGACGGAAGACTATCAACATTCAACGCAGGAGCAGTGCTGGTCTGTTGAGAGAAAGCTTCTAAGTGGGTTATTGCACTTTGAAGGTTTTCCCGAAAAGCAGAAGAAGAATTTAGTTGATGCTGGCTTATTTGGAGATCAAGGCGCTACAATTTGCCCTGTAACTTTTCAACCTATGAAGTTTGAGGAGTTTCAAGGAAAGGTTAATCATGGAGAATCTAAATTTCAAGTTGGACATATGAACCCATTGAAGACTGGTGGTGTTCATAACGGAGATAATATTGCTTGGATTTCTAATGATGGAAACAGAATTCAGGGAAGTCTGGGGCTTCAGGAAACTCGTGAGATGTTAGTTAGTATTTTTGAAAAAATGCAATCAAATGGACTAATAACTTAGGAAGCGGCGCTTGCAAAAAAGCAGGTGCTGCTTTAAGTTGTTTGATATTCAGTAAATGAAAATCAAAAGGATAAGCCTAAGAATGAAAAGCAAGCCGCTCAATACAGCATTCTTCGAGATCAGAAACTACCTTGCAGGAAAAGTCATAGGGATTACACGTGATCAATCATTAATGCATGAAGTTGTGAAGTGCTTGTTTTGCAAAATGCACAGCTTAAGTGAACCCATGGATAGGCTTGATAATGAAAAATTAGCCGTTCTGTATCGTAATTCTTTTCAATCCATTAAGGAGCGTGTCCAGTCTATTTTTTTACCGGAAGAAGAGATTTTACTTGATCCAGATTCCATCGCTTTTGTACATAATACCCTGGATCAAGTAGAGCTAAACAACCCTTATAGTGACCCTCTTAGCGAATTATATCAGACATTTGTTGGATCGGATTCGCGTGGCGCTGAAGGACAGTTTTTTACTCCAACTCAGGCAGTAAGTTGGTTGGTTGAGGCTGTGGCCCCCAAAAAAGGGGAGAAAATAATAGACCCTGCTTGTGGGGCGGGAAGCTTTTTAAGTTTTT
>JAGLRU010000112.1 GCA_023136145.1 Alphaproteobacteria bacterium | reverse complement strand
GATATGGCCTCATATTAACGACTTTCCTTTAGTCATATATAACAGCTTAACACCAGACACATCCAGCACACAACTCATCGTATCATCGGATACTTATTTTGAATGGCTATATTTTCTGGGTATTAGTAATTTTTGAGGAACTAGTGTTTTAACAATGATAGTTTGAATTTTTGCGGATATGACTTTTTCTCCGAAACATATAAATCTGAGAGTCTTTCAGCTGCTGCTTCGCGAACATACTCACTTTCATCATTTAACGCAACCTCTGCTAGAACAGCTTGATTTGTGAGATTTTCATTCTCTACTGCAGCTCTGCGAACATTAGCATTCTTATCCTTCTTATCACCTATTACAATACTCTCCAGAACATCGGGATCTATAAGTTTCTTTACTGCTGCTTCGCGAACATACTCACATTCATCATTTAACGCAACCTCTGCTAGAACAGCTTGATTTGTTAAATTCTTATTTTTTACTGCAGCTTTGCGAACATTAGCATCCTTATCCTTCTTATAGCCTATTACAATACCTTCAAGAATATTAGGATCTGTAAGTCCCTCTACTGTAATGTAGCGAATTATGGAATCGCTATGCTCCCATTTTGGTCTGAAAGGATCCCTTGCTATATTAATTAAATTTCTTGCTGTATTAACTAATCTCATATTTGCAATCATCCTGTTCAAGTAACAAGCCAAGTTAAAACATAATTACCATTATGCATATTTTTTATCATAACTCGAATTGATTTGCAATAAAACCTCTGTTTGGAGATTTATTGATATTGTTACCTTTCCTAATATACAGTTGAAGACATGATGAGTGAATTAAACGAACGCACACGCCAGATTCTTAAACTGGTGATTGATGCCTATGTTGAAACTGGTGAGCCTGTTGGTTCGCGAATTGTTTCACAAAAACCAGGCATGAAACTGTCTCCTGCCACTATCCGTCATGCAATGGTTGAGTTGGAAGAGCTTGGGTTGCTCTATTCTCCGCATATATCCGCCGGTCGTCTACCTACTGATACGGGGTTAACAATGTTCGTTGACGGGATGCTGGAAATCAATGATCTTTCGGCTGATGATCGCCGAAAGATTGAACAAGAGATTCACGAAGTCAAAGGGAAGCCGATCTCTGATATTCTCGAACAAACCAGCAGCTTCTTGTCTGGATTGTCTTCTTGCGCGGGTCTGGTTTTTGCACCAAAGATGGAAGCCCCGATCCGACAAATTGAATTTATTTTATTAGCTCCTGGGCGAGCTTTGGCAGTGCTTGTTACAAGTACCAGTATCGTTGAAAACCGCGTGATGGAAGTACCTTCGGAAGTGACGGCTACGGCGTTGCAACGTGCATCCAACTATCTTAATTCCCGCATTGCCGACAAAACACTACAAGAGGCCATCGAGCATATCCGAACAGACTTGCAGGATCATAAAGCACAACTGGATGCTTTAACCGAAAAAGTCGTTAAATCCGGCATTGCGAGTCTGGCATCAAAGGAAAGTGGCGGTCATTTTTTTATTCGAGGGCAGGCTAACTTGTTGGATGATATTACCGCACTGGAAGATTTAGAACGTATCCAATCCCTTTTCGATGCTCTGGAAGCCAAAGAAACTATGCTTAAATTGTTACAGGCTACCAGCCTTGCCGATGGTATGAAAATTTTTATCGGCTCGGAAAACAAGCTATTCGACCATTCCGGCTGCACGTTGATCGTTTCTCCATACAAGAATCAGGAGGCCAGCATTGTCGGCGTTATTGGCGTAATTGGCCCTACTCGCCTTAATTACGGACGGATTATCCCTGTCGTTAACTATACATCGCAAATGATTGGCAAAATTATGGAGTGAACTAAACGAGACTCTTGAAATATTCACAGAAAAACTCCATTGTCATCAAATGTTCTGTTGTATTATTCGTTTAAGGAAAGTCGAGGTGTTCGATGACTGATTCTCAGCATCAGGAAATCCCTGCAAGTGAACCACAGTTAGAATCCGTTTCTGAGGCTGCGCCAGATGATGCCCAACAGCAAATCAACGAACTTACTAAAAAACTAGCGGAAACTCATGACAAGATGTTGCGCGCTCTAGCGGAACTAGAAAACACACGCCGCCGCACTGAACGCGAAAGGCAGGATACGGCTAAATTTTCAGTCGCCAGTTTTGCTCGCGATCTTCTGACAGTTTCTGATAATTTGCGCCGAGCCCTTAATGCCATCCCTAAAAACGAACTCGATAAAAAC
This sequence comes from Alphaproteobacteria bacterium, assembly GCA_023136145.1. GTDB lineage: Bacteria > Pseudomonadota > Alphaproteobacteria > Micavibrionales > UBA2020 > PALSA-926. Next base: position 2,001 of record JAGLRU010000112.1, on the reverse strand, counting down.
GAGCAACTTAAAACTATTTTCGTTGGTGTCGAATCTACCGAGCGCGAACTATTTCGCATCTTTGAAAACAACGGCATCACAAAAATTGATCCCATGCACAAAAAATTTGATCCGAACCTGCATGAAGTGCTTTTCGAAACCCCTGCGGAAGGTAAGGATCCGGGAATTATCACTCAGGTCATCGAACCCGGCTATATGATCCACGAGCGACTGCTCCGCCCGGCGCGTGTGGGAGTTGCCAAAGTTGATACTGTTGTCCCGGAAGATGAAGAATTTAAGGTTGATAAACAAGTCTGAGACAGACCTACACTCTGTTGGGATAATGATATCGGAAAATTTTATGGTTTTTAGAAAATGTCTTTTTTCTTTCCTTTGCCACCCCTACTCTTCGTAACTCGAGACTCCAGAACAGCCTGACGGAAAGCAATTGGATTTTCGATAGGGGGAAGGATAACCTCGCCAACGCCCATGCCACGAACTGTTACACGGCCATATCCCAAAATGCGACCCCATAGCCCCTGACTAACTGAAGTCCCCTCGATACGATCGATTCCAAGTTCCCCAACATGGCGAGCGATCATTCCCTTCTTATAGATCACACGTTCACTGGTCACAGCAATTTCTGTGGTAGCTTTGACGATCATCAGATGCATGAAAAAAAACAAGCCAAGAATGAAAAACCCAAGAATGGCAAATCGTAAAACAGAGTGCAACGACCAAATGATATTCAAATAGCCTCCACTGTCCTCCACAATCATACCCCAAGCTTTGTCGAACAATTCATCCGGTAAAGCAGGATACACTTCACGCATGGTCTCTGTCACTGTCATCCAGATGCCTCCGTAACCGATCGCGATGCCTACCGCAAGGCCGAAGATGATCCAGAACACAGCTTGAACAGTATACATCCAGTGAAATCGTCCACTTATAATGATTTCTTCTTCAGAACCCAAAGATTGTTGGACATAAAGCATAATCAACCCCTCAGACTATCATTCCAATTAAATAGTGTACTGCCGTTATACTATTTATCCCATAAAAATAATCCAGTTCGCCATTTGTTTGATTTTTTTTGATCATAAGAAAATTTGAACAGTACGCAAACAGTTTCTAAAATAATCCTACAACTTTACCATCGATCAGATCAATTTTGTTGGCTGAAGGTACCTTTGGAAGACCCGGCATGGTCATAATGCCGCCGCAAATCATCACAATAAACTCGGCTCCTGCTGCTAACCGTACTTCGCGCACGTTTATCACATGATTTTCAGGTGCGCCACGCAAGGTCGCATCGGTAGAAAAGGAATATTGGGTTTTTGCCACACAAACCGGATAATGACCGTAACCGTTGTCCTGCAACTTTTTAATCTGACCGCGCACTTTACTACTAGCGATAACTTCGGACGCGCGATAAACCTTCTTCGCGATCTTGTTGATCTTGTTCCATAAGCTGTCCTGATCTTCGTAAGCGAGACTAAATGCAGACTTCTTATCGCACGTTTCGATCACTATCTTTGCCAGATCGACAGCACCCTTTCCACCATCAGCCCAGTGCGTAGCCAGAACGACATTAACACCTAGCTTGTCCATACGCGCCTTGATTTTCTCGACTTCGGCGACGGTGTCGCTGGTGAAATGGTTAATCAACACAACACAGGAAACGCCAAACACACTTTGCAGGTTATCGACATGACGTTCCAGATTTATCAATCCCTTGTCGAGTGCTTCCAGATTTTCCTGCGTTATTGTCTTGAGGTCAGCACCGCCGTGATATTTAAGGGCGCGCACCGTCGCCACGATCACAACTGCGGAAGGTCGCAGACCGCTTTTCCGGCATTTGATGTCAAAGAACTTTTCCGCGCCGAGGTCTGCACCGAAACCAGCTTCGGTTACAACGTAATCGGCAAGCTTCAGCGCAGCTTTAGTAGCAATTACAGAGTTGCAGCCATGAGCAATGTTTGCGAACGGACCACCATGAATAAAAGCTGGGTTGTTTTCAAG
>JAGLRU010000111.1 GCA_023136145.1 Alphaproteobacteria bacterium | reverse complement strand
ATCAGTTATCTGGGACAGCCCCTTAATTCCTATGATTACTGATTTATATTTAGCTCTTGAATTTGAGAAAATTTATAGATTAATTTTTGGAAGTCAGATTCATCTGCTATTTCTACTTCGAGATAAGGGAGGTTCTTCTTTGCCGGTGGGTGAGGCGCGAAACATTTATTTGGAAAGCAAGGAAATTTGGCCTGATATTTATAAAAATTATGCTTTTGAAGCATGGCTTCAATATTTAACTATACATAGTGAGGTAATAGAAGAAAATGAAAAGGGTCTGAAGATCACGCAGGAGGGCATTGCTTTTTTAAACTATATCACAGCAAAGAATTATTACCTTAAAAGGGTTGGGTAGTTTTATGAAAACACTTTACGAATTTTGTAATAAGAAAGATAAATCCAGTAATAATCACAGCTGTAAATGGGAGCGGCAAGGAGTAAAGAGCTTTGCTGCCTGAAAAGTTCAGGGAACCTGCCGGATTCCGGTGGGGCTCGTTTGACGGCTTCAGTGGTGCACAGATTCGTTATGGATCGTTTCGGCCGAAGTGTGAACCTAAAGGAACGATGGTGATCGTTCCGGGATTTAGAGAACCAATCGAGAAATATTTTGAGGTCATCCGCGAAATAACGGCTAAAGGTTTTGCTGTCTGGACTATGGATTGGCGAGGACAGGGCGGTTCCGAACGATTCCTGAAAAATAATCCCCAGAAAATGCACAGCGATGGGTATGGCGAACACATTAAAACCCTACATCATTTTGCAAACAGAATTGTTAAACAAACAGCAAAACCTCTGGTTCTAATGGCGCATTCGATGGGAGCGCATATAGGTCTGCGTTATTTAAAAGAATATCCGAATGTTTTTAACTTAGCAATTCTAACAGCGCCTATGTTTAATATTTCAACGGGACTCCTGCCGAAACCGGTGGCAAAAATGATTGTCCAGATTGCCAAAGCAGGAAATTGTTTGGAAAGATATATACCCTTTGGCGGGGACTGGAACGAATCAAAAGAAGTTTTTTCCGGTAACGCCAAAACCAGCGATTCAGACAGATTTAGGGTTACCGGGGAAATTTATAAAAACAAGCCGGAACTGAAAATGGGAGACCCAACATATGGTTGGATGTTCCATACTTTTGCTTCCATTGATATTCTTAATAACGAAAAGTATCTGAAAGTCATCAAAACACCAGTTTTAATGCAGATTTCCGGGATGGACACAATCATAGACAACTTGGCAACAGAAAGAGCTAATCAGCTTCTGCATGATTGCACATGTATGCACCTTCCTTCCGCGCGGCATGAAATCTGGATGGAAAGAGATGAGATTCGCAGCCTTTGGCGGACGAAGATTGATGTTTTTCTGGAAGAAAAATTGAATCAGGGATAGAATGCAATCTGTTTCACGAGAATTTTGCGGGGGGTTGGAATTTGGTTGAAAGAACGTACGAACGGCTGAGTGATATGATTCTGGCTGCACTGATGTTGGCGTTAGAGCAGGAAGATGTTGTTGTATCTAAAATGCTAAAAAATGCTCTTGAAATGGCAATGACTCGTGGTGCTGGTGGAAAAGATTTTGTCGAGCGTCGCAAATTCACCGATGGTGTTCAAGATGCATTGATTCGTTTTGATGACTTGCATAAGGCATCAATGCGTTAAGAATTTTTTAGAGGTGGTCTTATTTCCCTGGGCGATTTTTACGTTACTATCATGGGAAGTAAATCACGCCTTCTTCAAGTTTTTTCGGCGTAGGCGGAGCAATAGTAGTACCGGTTTTTCTATTTCTGAGTTTACTTTTGGCTCTTTTGGCTCCCAGAATAATTGATTGCTTAAGAAGAATGATGCTGATTCGCCGATTACGGGGGGAGTTAAGATTGGTCGGAAACAATGGCTCACGGTCTGCTTTGCCCTGAACGTTCTCTATCTTCATGGTGTCGAAACCAGCGGCCAACATTACGCGACGACTGGCGTTAGAACGATCTGCAGATAGTTCCCAGTTAGTGTAGGCGGCAAATGAGCCGTATTTTTTTGAATCCGTATGCCCGCGTATGGAAATTTTGTTGGGAAGTATACTGATGACACCGGCGATAAGACTGAGAAGTTTTACCGTCTTTTTCAAAGGCACGGCACTGCCTAGAGGAAACATCGGTTTGCCTTTTTGATCCACGATTTGTATTCGCAGCCCCTCAGGTGTCATGTCGATCAGAAGATGCTTTGACAGTTCCTGCAACTCCGGGACGGATTCAAAAGCCTGACGAAGTTCTTCTTGGGTGGACTTGAAGGCTTTTTCGTCCTGCTTGTCCAGTTCTTCGTCTGTTTTTTTCCACTCCGCTTCTTCGTTGGGGCTGTCAGGAGTGCTTTCAGACATGGCATCTTCTTCAGCAAGGGTTGTTCCGCCCATAAGCCCGCCGGAACCGCTCGTGTTTTCTGAAATACGAATATCAGTGGGTGCGAAATATGAGGAAATCGCTTCCTTTTGTTCTTCCGTTGAAACGCTGAGAAGCCAGAGGAGCAGAAAAAATGCCATCATCGCCGTCACAAAGTCGGCATAAGCCACTTTCCATGAACCTCCATGATGGGCACTTCCTGATTTCTTGATTTTTTTAATGATGATGATCGGACGCTTATCATCATCATCATTTTCTTTTTTCGCCATGCTTTATGTTACTGCGGTTACGTTCTGGGTTGCTTCTTCCACTTCGAGGAAAGTAGGCTTCGTGTCGTGTATTAAAATTTTACGTCCGAATTCAATCGCTACCTGTGGAGCAGCTCCTTGCAGAAAGGCGAGTAAGCAAGTCTTGATGCAAATATAATACTTCATTTCTGTATCGTTGCGGTCTTTGACGGCGTTTCCGATAGGAGCGACAAACCCGTAAGAAAGCAATACCCCAAGGAATGTACCAACAAGTGCACCACCGATCAGATGACCTAGAACTGCCGGAGGTTCAGTGATCGATCCCATTGTATTGATGACGCCAAGAACAGCGGCGACAATGCCCAATGCCGGAAGACCGTCAGCCATGTTTTGAATGGCATGGGAAGTATGGTCGCGTTCCTCCCTTTCCGTATCGATTTCCTGATCCATCAGAGCTTCGATTTCATAAGGTTTTTCAGCACCGAGAGAAATCAGTCGTAGGTAATCACATAAAAATGTAACGGCATGGTGGTTGTCGTAGAAACTGGGGAATTTTTTAAAGATGTCGCTATCTTGTGGAACTTCAATATGTTGTTCCAGCACCAGCCAGCCTTTTGTGCGCGCCGTCTTGAATATGATAAATAGCATACTGAGAAGTTCGATATATTCTTTTTTGCTGTATTTATTGGGTTTGAAAATCGCTCTAATGTCGGAAACGGTTTTCTTGACAACATGTATAGAATTGGCGATTAAAAAGGCCATAAAGGCAGCACCAGCAATAATCATAAGCTCAGCGGGCTGCCAGAGGACACCAAAACTACCGCCATGTAGATAATATCCACCTAAAACACAGATAATAACTCCAAAAAGAGCGATAAACTTAAGCATATTTTCCTGAAAGCCCCCTCAACCTCAGTATGACCTAACTTGTCGCAATCATCAATCTCAAGATTTTGTCGGAACTTCTTTTGCGGGTCTGGAAAAAACATTTTCGATTATTTTTTCGATAAGAATGCGGGTTTTATCATTTTTGTCTTTATGTGGATTGAATTCGGCAATCTCCATGGCTTTAAACATAGGGTTTCTCGCAATAGCTCTTATAACAGGTAAAACTTCGGCAGAACTCATGCCTTTGTCTTCTGGAGCACTAACGCCGGGAGCCTCGGATGGGTCAAAGAAATCAAGGTCAATTGAGAGACCGAAGCCGTTAGTTCCTTTTGTCGCTCGATTCAAAGCTTCAAGGTAGACTTCCTTAAATCCGCGCTGAATAACTTCCTCAAGATGGTAGACGCGTATGTTATGTTTTTTAACAAAAGCCTCTTCTTCAGGTTCAAAGCTGTGAACACCGATCAAACTTATGTGTTGCGGGTCAAGTTTAACATCCGTTCCACCGATATTTATGAATTCTGGTAATCCGTGACCGATCAGGGCACTTATGGGCTGAGCATGCCACCATCCGCCCCATTTGCCTTTATGGGATGTCTTATATGTATGCGCGTCCATGTGTGCGTCAAGCCAGAGCAGACCAAATTTACGGGGTGTTTTGAGGGCGGCGACAGTCCCCGACCATGTTCCTATGGCTGAGGAGTGATCTCCGCCAATCACGACTGGGATGTACCCGTTATCGATGGATAGTTTGATGTGATTAGAAAGTCTTTTCAGTCCTTCCTCGACCAGCGGCAGCGTTTTTTCTTTGGTGTTGAGGAGATCATGCTTGCCGAGAAATTTAATGCCGAGTGTTCCGCGCCATTTTGTCTCAACGCCCTGATAACGAAGTTTGTGCAGAAGATTATCAGCAGAAATGACGGCAGGGCCGTCCTCGCAGAGGTAATCTTGACTTCCCCAACCACAGTCATAACCGATAACTTCTAATTTGATGGGTTGTTCCAAATTGGCTCTCCGTATGAATTGCACCAAGATGAACTTTTGACAGCAAAAAGTAAAGCTATGATAAAAAAGGGCAGCGCGTCAGCTTTTGAATATACAAACCGTTATATCTTTACGGCTTTCCTAAACATCAAGGTTAGATACTTCCAGCGAGTGTTCTTGAATAAATTCGCGGCGTGGTTCGACGATGTCGCCCATAAGAGTGGAGAAAATTTCAGAGGCTATATCGTCTTTCTCGATCTTTACTTGCAGCAGCGACCGCGTTTCTGGATCGAGTGTGGTTTCCCACAACTGCCCCGGGTTCATTTCACCAAGACCTTTATAGCGTTGGATGGCTAGACCCTTTTTCGCGCCCTCGATTACTTTTCTAAACAAGTCGTAGGGACCGGTGATAGAGGTTTCTTTTCCATCGTTTGTCACCAGAGTACCTATGCCATCGAAAAATTCCGTGAAGACTTCGTGTGATTTGGCCAACTGCTGTCCATCAGAACTGTTGAGATGGTCGGCACTTATCACGATTTGTGTTTCAACGCCCCGGACAGTTTGTGCAAACATAAAAGCACCGCTTTCTGTTAGCGCGCCATTCCAGCCTTTTTCACAAGTGGGGGACAGCGCATCCAGCTTTTTCGCGATGGCTTCGGCGGTTTTTTGTGTTTGCTGGTCAGGATCAAATCCATTGCAAGCGGCGGTCTGTTCAACGATATGTTGGTTCCCGACGCGCTCAATAATTGGCTCCAGATTTTGCCGGACTTTTTTGGCGATGTGTAGGATGTGCTTTAAATCTTGTCCTGCAATAACTTCGCCGTTGTGCAGCTTGAAGCGAAGATTTTCGACGGCACTGTCGATTAGAAATTCTTCAAGATTATGATCGTCTTTGATGTATTGCTCGCTACCCTTGCCGCGCTTGACTTTGTAAAGTGGCGGTTGTGCGATGTACAGATAACCGCGTTTGATAATCTCGTGCATCTGGCGATAAAAAAACGTTAGCAGCAAAGTACGAATGTGAGAGCCATCAACATCAGCATCCGTCATAATGATGATTTTGTGGTATCTCAGCTTCTCAATATTGAATTCCTCATGACCAATGCTGGTTCCAAGAGCCGTGATAAGTGTGCCTATCTCAGCGGAGCCGAGCATCCTGTCAAATCGCGCTCTCTCAACATTGAGAATTTTCCCGCGCAAAGGAAGTATAGCCTGATTAGCGCGGTTACGTGCTTGTTTCGCCGAACCACCAGCTGAGTCTCCTTCGACGATAAACAGTTCGGATAGAGCAGGATCTTTTTCAGAGCAATCTGCTAGTTTGCCGGGCAGTGAGGAGACATCTAGCAGTCCCTTGCGGCGGGTGAGGTCTCGTGCTTTCCGTGCTGCTTCTCGTGCAGATGCTGCCTCGATAACTTTTCCTACGATTTTTTTAGCATCGGCTGGATTTTCCTCGAACCAATTAGACAACGTTTCTGATAAGACGTTTTCAACAACCGGACGAACTTCAGAAGAAACAAGCTTATCTTTTGTTTGGCTGGAGAATTTCGGATCAGGCACTTTAACTGATAGAACGCAGGTTAAACCTTCACGCATATCTTCACCGGATAGAGAAACTTTCTCTTTTTTAAGCAGGCCGGATTTCTCCGCATACTGGTTGATGGTGCGCGTGATTGCAGAGCGAAAACCAGCCAGATGCGTCCCTCCATCGCGCTGCGGGATATTGTTGGTAAAGCAGAGCGTGTCCTCGTGGTAAGCGTCAGTCCATTCCATCGCTACCTCGATTATGATTCCCGCTTGTTCTCCTTTTACACAAATGGGCGGCCTGTGCAGCACATTTTTAGAGCGGTTGAGATAATCGACAAAGGCAATTAATCCGCCATCATAGAAAAGCTCGACTATTTTGGGATCGGCTTTGCGTTGATCGGTTAGTATCAGCCGTACACCAGAATTCAGGAACGCAAGTTCCCGCAAACGATGTTCCAGCGTACCAAAATTGAATTCGAGCATCGTGAAGGTTTCTTCCGATGGCGTGAAAGTTATTTCGGTGCCTGTTTCTTCATTGTCGCAGGAAGTAACCACTTTAAGCGGTGCTTCGGCAATACCGTGACGAAAGCGCATAGTCCATTCTTTTCCGTCACGTCGAATACGCATATCAAGTATGCTGGAAAGTGCGTTGACAACTGAAACACCAACGCCGTGCAATCCACCGGAAATTTTATACGAATTTTGGTCGAACTTTCCGCCCGCGTGTAGCTGTGTCATTATGACTTCGGCGGCGGAGATTCCCTCTTCTTTGTGAATTTCAACTGGAATACCACGACCGTTATCACGCACCGTTACTGAGCCGTTGGCATTAAGCAGCACGTCTATCTTGTCGCAATATCCGGCAAGTGCTTCATCAATAGCGTTGTCAACAGCCTCATAGACCATGTGGTGCAAACCAGTGCCATCATCGGTATCGCCGATATACATGCCGGGACGCTTGCGGACAGCATCTAACCC
>JAGLRU010000110.1 GCA_023136145.1 Alphaproteobacteria bacterium | reverse complement strand
TAAGCATAGTTGACCCGGATGACGCAGCCGGCACAGATTATACATCCCTATCTTCCTGGGAATCAAATAACCAGGCTGATTTAACTGTAGACACTACTCTGGTTTTTTCGCACAGCGGAATAACCGGAGCAATTATCGACACAGACAGTGTAACCGGCGCGGCCAGCGGGGCCGCGGCTGATGTGGTTCACACCACAGCCACGCAGATTCTTTTGGAAAATATCAGCGGAACCTTTGAATCAGGGGAACAGGTTTATGTAACACAGGATACAAATTATGTGGTTATTTCCAATACCGGAGACATGGCGATTTCCGCGGCTAGCTGCAGAAGTTCAGCCGGAACAGCGGATCAAACTGCTGTAGCTATAGACGGCTGGACAACAAGCGCGACAAACTATATTAAAATCTATACCGAAGCAGAGAACAGGCATAGCGGGATATGGAGCGACAGCGTCTATCGCCTGAGCAAAACTGCCGGGGCTAACGAGACACACATATTGGACATAAAAGAAAATTATGTAAAAGTAGAAGGACTGCAGATCAGCTTAACGAACTCCGGCGGCTACACAGGCTGCAAAGCCGTGAACATTGACAGCCAGGTTACAGACTCAGCCATAGATTTAAACAGCAATATACTTAAAGGAATAATCACTGAAGCGAATTCCGAAGGCAGAGGAATTTACGCCGATGGTGTTGATACCACGGCTAAAATCTACAACAATATCATTTATGATTTCGTAAATATCACCACCCCTACAACCAATGAGGCCGGCATTGAGACTGCCTCGGGCGGGACTTATTATCTATATAACAATAGCATAATAGACAACTATTCCGGCATAGCTATCACCGCGGGAACAGCTGTGGCTAAAAATAATCTTGTTAAAGGCAGTGGAGACGCTAACGCTTATATCGGAACGTTTGCCTCAGGAACTGATTACAATGCCACGGACGGAACAGATGATATTGGGCAGGGCTTAAACAACAAAACCGAACAGACATTTTCTTTTGTAAATGAATCCGCTGATGACTTCCACCTTAGCTTGACTGATGCCGGCGCTAAAAATTCCGGCACGGATTTATCCGCTGATGCCAATATAAGTTTCTCCGACGATATAGACGGCGATACTCCCATAGATATCTGGGATATCGGCGCGGATGAAGAAATGACGGTTATCTGGGACGGATCAGAATCCTCTAATTGGGCAACAGGAGCCAACTGGGCCGGAGGAGCCGCGCCTACCGCTGACAGCGACGTGATCATAGACGGCAACTATACGAACGCTCCAACTCTTAATTTAACTTCCGGAATAACAACGATTAAATCTCTTTCTCTTGGAGAAAACAATGTTTCTGTTCTTACTTTATCTAACGGAAACTCAACCACAAATAAACTTGTGGTGACAGGAGATGCTGATATCGGAGCAAGCGGAACTTTAACGCATACCGCCAATGCTGCGGTTGAAACGCATAGAATCAATATGGAAGCTGCAAATTTAACCATTAACACTGGCGGTACCATTAACGTCAACGCCAAAGGCTATCAACATTCCGAAGGAACAGGGGCAGGGACAAATTATAATGCTGGCGCAGCCGGAGCGGGATATGGAGGAGAGGGAGGAGACAGTACTGTTGCCGGAGGCCAGGCTTATGGCTCAATAACTAATCCTACAAATATAGGAAGCGGAGGAGGAGATGACGATTATACTTTAGCTTTAGGCGGCGCGGGTGGAGGTGCTCTAAAACTTACCGTTACGGGAACTACCACTATTTCAGGAAGTATCACTGCTAACGGTGGAAATGGTACCGTAGACGTCAATAGTGCTAGCGGCGGAGGTGCAGGAGGAAGCATCTATATAACAACTGAGATTCTTGAGGGAGTGGGAACAGTTAGCGCAAATGGAGGAGATGCTTCTAATCAGGGTAGTTATTACGCAGCTGCAGGCGGAGGCGGAAGAATAGCAATATACTACACCACTGATTCTTCTTCTGCTGCATTACAGTCTTATGGGGGGACTGCGACCGGCAATGGTTTTGGCGGAGCAGGGACAATCTACACTAAAGCAGCTTCTCAATCTAATGGAGATCTAATAGTCAATAACAACAGCAACAGCGGTAAAAGAACCCCTTTCCTCACCAGCGAGATATTTGACAATGTTACTATATCAGGCGCAAGTAATTTTGATATAAACGAATATAATCTTACAATTAATAACAATCTTACCATTAATAATAGCAGTTTTAAGTTAGCCGCGGCTAGTAATGTTACCTATTCCTCTCTTGATTGGTCTAGCCAGGCAACTATTATTGATAACGGAGGAACTTTTGATTTATTAAGCGGAGGAGGAGCTCTTATTATTCCAGCAACATCGACGCTATACGCTAACACAGCAAGGACATTCACAGGCCTTACTGTTAACGGAATGCTAACGCATACAAACAATACGACAACTGAAACCTACAAATTGAATTACACCATAAATGGAGATGCTACCATCGCTGATGGAGGAACAATCAATGTAAACGCCAAAGGCTATCAGCATTCCGAAGGAACAGGGGCAGGGACAAATTATGATGCTGGCGCAGCCGGAGCGGGATATGGAGGAGAGGGAGGAGACAGTACTGTTGCCGGAGGCCAGGCTTATGGCTCAATAACTAATCCTACAAATATAGGAAGCGGAGGAGGAGATGACGATAGTGTTTTAGCTTTAGGCGGCGCGGGTGGAGGTGCTCTAAAACTTACCGTTACGGGAACTACCACTATTTCAGGAAGTATCACTGCTAACGGTGGAAATGGTACTGTAAACGTCAATAGTGCTAGCGGCGGAGGTGCAGGAGGAAGCATCTATATAACAACTGAGATTGTTGAGGGAGCAGGAACAGTTAGCGCAAATGGAGGAGATGCTTCTAATCAGGGTAGTTATTACGCAGCTGCAGGCGGAGGAGGAAGAATAGCGATCTATTATACTACGGATTCTTCAACTGTTTCTTATCAGGCGTATGGAGGCCTTGCCAGTGCATCAACCCTTCGCATGGGCGGAGCGGGAACGATCTACATGAAAGCAGCAGCCCAAACTAACGGGGATTTGATTATTGATAATAATGACCAGGACAACGCGGATGAGACATACATGGGGAAAAGTCCTTTTATTGCTGACCAGACCTTTGATAATCTAACTATTTCCGGCGCGGCTAAGCTTGACGCCAACGGCTATAATCTGACAATTAACGCGGACTTCAACAATGCGGGAACCTTTACGCATTCAAACCAAACTGTAGTTTTCGCGGATAATACCCAAATCTCCCATATCTACGGAGACACAACATTTTATAATTTCACCTGTACTACAGCCGGAAAAACGCTTCAATTTGAAGCTGCAAAAACTCAAATCATAGTAGGGAATTTAAGATTCACAGGCCAGTTAGGAAACCTGATCATACTAAGAAGCACAATAGACGACACACAATGGAATATAGATCCTCAAGGAACAAGAAACGTGGGTTATGTTGATGTGAAAGATGCGTATAATATCAATGCTGCGGAAATAAGGGCTTTGCTCTGTCTGGATAGCCTGAATAACACTAATTGGGATTGGATCACTGTTGGTCTGGCAGAGTTTGTAAGCATAATTGACCCTGATGACGCGGCCGGCACAGACTATACGTCCTTATCTTCCTGGGAATCGAACAATCAGGCAGATTTAACCTCAACCACTACCCTGGTTTTTTCTCACGCTGGAATAACCGGAACTATTAGTGATACAGGCAGTGTAACCGGCGCGGCCAGCGGAGCTGCGGCTGATGTGGTTCATGCCTCAGGCACGCAGATTCTTTTGGAAAATATAATCGGAACTTTTCAATCCGGGGAACAGGTTTATCAAACACTGGATACGAATTATGTGACTATTTCCAACACCGGAGAGCTGGCTGTCTCTGTTGCTTCGTGCCGGTCTTCTTTGGGAACAGCCGATCAAACTGCTGTGACCATAGACGGCTGGACCACGAGCCCGACGAACTATATTAAAATCTATACCACGCAAGAAAACAGGCACAGCGGAATATGGAGCGACAGTGTTTATCGCCTGACTGGAACTGCCGCGGCTAATGATACCCATTTGTTGGACATAAAAGAGAATCATGTAAAAGTTGAAGGACTGCAAATCAGCTTAACGAACTCCGGCGGCTACACAGGCTGCAATGCGCTGAACATGGACAGCCAGGGTACAGCCTCAGAAATAAGTTTTAACAGTAATATCCTTAAAGGAGCAATCAGTGAAACAAATTCCGAAGGCCGAGGTATTTACGCCAATGACGCGGATATTACGGCTAAAATTTACAATAATATCATTTATGATTTCGTAAACGGAGCAGCTGCCAATACCGCGGGAATCGCGACCTCAACAGGTGGAACCTATTATTTATACAATAATAGCTTAATAGATAACTATGTTGGCATTGCTATCAACGCGGGAACAGCCGCGGCTAAAAACAATATTGTCAAAGGTAGCGGCGACACTAACGCTTATGTCGGAACGTTTGCCGCGGGAACTGATTACAATGCCACGGATGGAACGGATGATATTGGACAAGGCTCAAACAACAAAACCGGCCAGACATTTTCTTTTGTAAATGAATCTATTGACAACTTCCATCTTGACCCTGCTGATGTTAGCGCCAAAGACTTAGGCATGGACTTATCCGGTGATTCTAATATAGCTTTCTCCGACGATATAGACAACGAGACCCGTTCGGTAGCTTGGGATATTGGCGCGGATGAGGACGATAATCCCCCGCTGTTAATCGCGGATGCCTATACTTATGCGACCAAACAGCTGGTGTTAACCTTTGATGAAAGCGTTGACGCCTCAGAGATAACCTATGCTTCTTTTGAATTAGCTGATTCCTCCTCCGGCGGCAATTCCTTTACCTTAACCAGTTCTGATGCCGAAGCCGGGACAGACGGCTGGACTCTAACTTTCACCCTGACCGATACTCACAGAAACACGATCGCTTCCTGGGATAACGCGGGAACAACAACCCTTTATTTGGGTATTTCTGCCGGCGGGGTAAAGGATCTGGACGGCAACGCTATTACCGTAGTAAGCCGCCAGGCCGTAGACACTTGGACTAAAGATACCATCGCGCCGATTGTTACTGATCTTAATATCTCGATTACCTCCTCAGGCTCAGGAGCGGGCGGCGCCTATTTAGTAGGCGAAACTGTAATCGTGCAGTGGGATAATTCAGGTTCAGGTGATGATAACGATGATATCGTTTCTGTTGTGTGTGATTTTTCCGCTTTAGGCGGCGAAGCAACAGCAGTAATGACTGAAACCGCGGATGTTTATACCGCGAGCTATACCATTGCCGCCTTAATAAGCGGCACGCATACAGTCGCAGTAACCGCGAGTGATTACGCGGGTAATGCAACTACAACCCCTGATACAACAGATATTGTTATTATCGCGAATTTACTTAGTTCTACCAATGTAGAGCCGGCTTCTTTAGCAGCCGGGGTTTCGGGAGACGTTACAGTCAGTTTTACTCCAGCTAATCCCATACCCGCGGACGGTAAGGTGGTAGTGACTTTTCCCACGGACTTAGGAGCCGGCTTTAGTTTTAATTCCGGCGGCACAACCACGGCTGAGTCGGATAGCCTGAGGATGGACGGCAGCCTGGCAGTGAGTGTAAATAGCAATGTAGTGACTATTACCCGCTCAGCAGGAACAGTGTGGTATAACTCAGAATGGGTTTATCGCAAGAAAATCACTATTGACCATACTAAAGTAGCGGATGTCGCGGAGCCTTCTACCACTTATGCTAACTTTCCGGTTTATGTCCATGCTGCCGGTTTATCCAATATCAACGCTAACGGCGCGGATATCCGCTTTACTGCTTCAGACGGCATAACGCAATTACCACGGGAGATAGAGAAGTATGACAGCGGTACTTTGGACGCCTGGGTAAAGGTTAGCCTTACCAAAGACGCGAGCGATTCCAGTGATGATGTAATCTATATGTATTACGGCAACGCTTCCGCTGATGAACCGGCGCCGGATAGTACTTATGGAAGAGAGAATGTTTGGGATGATAATTATGTTATGGTTCAGCAT
>JAGLRU010000011.1 GCA_023136145.1 Alphaproteobacteria bacterium | reverse complement strand
TTGTCCAGGGGGATTACACAGCCGCGTTAGCTTATACACAAGAGGTAATAGAGGTGTTTAATGAGCAGGGCAGTGAGCAGAATAGAGATAAAGGAGTGATCATAGAGTGGGATGGCACACAGGCGCAGAAAGATATTGTTAGTTCCTATGGGGCATTAAACGATGTGGCTACTGCCTATTTCATTCAAGGAGTAGTTTATAAAACTGAAGGGGACACCGACAAAGCTTTTGAGAAGTTCAATACGGTAATCAAAGAATATTCTTTTGCACAGGTTTGGGACAATCAGGGTTATTTCTGGTCAGTCGCTAAGGCAATTATTAAAGAGCACGGAGAATTATTCGCCGATTCAGTGCTGGTTATCAAAGATACAGAAGGCTGGAGGTGGGTGATTGACGGACAGAAACAGGAAGGAATTGCGGGTATAGTTTACCAGCCGGTTCCGGATGATAAACATATAAATGATTTTAAGGGAAATTACTCAGAGTTATACAAAGCATTGCTTGATGTAGAAGAAGGCGGACAGGGACATGCTCAAAAACTAGATCAAATGGGCGTGGAAGCAATAAGAATTTACGAATTGGGTGTTGACAATTCAAAGGATATCAGCGCAGTGAAAGAAATTTTTGGCCGTGTTTTTGATCAATATGGAATACGCGTAATGGTAGGATCATATCTTGGACTTTATGATGAAGCGAATGAAAATTATACTCCGGAACGTAGAGAACAGATAAAGGCAGATGTCGCAAAACTTGTTTTAACATATGCGGATCAATCTTGGTATTTAGCCTCACACCTGGGGAACGAAAATAACTTCTATCTCGAAGGGGGGCGATTTGCCGAGGTATTTCCCTGGGCAACGATTGATATGGATAGTGAAGAATATTATTTATTTGTTGATGAAATCGCAAAGGTTGTCAAGGAAACCGAGGCGACTATGGGTGTATCGCATCCTATTGTGCTGGGAAACGGTAGTATGACCATAGAGGAGTCGGTATTAATTGGCAGGATGCAAAATATTGATGTCGTGGGGGGGAACTTTTATGAATCCGGCATGGAATTGAGTTACCTTTTCGACAATGTAAACAATAGTATTAACCGCCCGATAATTGTGAGCGAATTTGGCGTCCCTTCCAATCTAAAAGGAGAGACAGCACAAGCAAACGATAATCGTTTTTCCTGGTCGGTTATTTGGAACAATATGGCTGGTAACGACGGGTATGACAATGTGTTGGGTGCATTTCTTTTTGAGTTTAGCGATGAAGCGTGGAAACAAAATGAAGGAGGGATTACCCCTGAGTCTCATTATGGAATTGTCGGCAAGGAGGCGGAAAATATTTTCAATGAAGTGATTACTAGCTTTACTTTTCAAGAAGTAATACCGACAGAGTTTAATTCGCAAGCTTATGTTAGTGCCGCCTGGGATAATTTTAAACAAATTTTTTCAATTGACAGTGAACAAAACAGTGAAGCAATCAATGCCGTGCTTGACTATACTCAAAGAAGTATTGATATGTATATGAATGAGGCTCTTATTCAAAATGGGATAAAAGGAGAGGTGATAAACTGGAGTCCAACCATGGAGAATTCTGAGCAAATAAAGGAAAAAATACATAGTTTTTGGGCATTAAATGATGTGGCAACAAACTTTTATATAATTGGAATCGTGAATTATATGCTGGGAAACTATACTGAGGCAGAGCAGGCGTTTACAACAATTTCTGAAGATTTAAATAATGCACAAATATGGGATAGCAAAGGATGGTTTTGGTCTCCGGATGAGGCGGTAGATACCAGTTACTTTCATATGGTTAGTAAATTCGTTGCTTCTTTAAAAAATTTTGAATCTGGTGATGATCAAGCCGGAATCGCTTTTTCGGGAACTTCGGGAACGAGTGAGGTGAGCCAGCATGAGGTATATTCCGGAGATTGGTCGCTAAAGCTGGAAAATTCCGGAATTACTCCTTCTGATACTGCCAGCGTAACGTTACAATTGGCTGAGGATAGGATAACTGATGAAGGATATATTACGTTGTGGGTAAAGGGGACCGGTAATTTATGGTTTACATTTTCGCAAAATGGCGTAGATGATAAAATGGGAAAAGGAATTTGGAAGGTAAAATTAACAGATGAAGGATGGCAGCCCGTAATTATTTCGCTGAGTTCAATCAGTAATGAGTTAGATGTGTCTAAGCTTGATTCTGTGACTATTAATTTCGGAAATAGCATGGAGGGCAACCCATTAAATACTAACGGCGGGGTGTTCTATATTGACGATGTTGAATATGTTCAAAAAAATGAACTAGGTGCTGA
>JAGLRU010000109.1 GCA_023136145.1 Alphaproteobacteria bacterium | reverse complement strand
TCAAAATGCCGATAACTATCAGCTTCTTCAGTGCCGATACGTATAAGAATCCCGAACCTTATGCTTCCGGCAAGTACCTACTTTTACTGGACGTGGGACGTGTGGCGAATGGAGGCATCGCCATCATGGACTGGAAAGTAAAAGATATGCCTGTAAAAAAGTAGCCTGAACCCGGAGATACAGATGATCGGCAAAACAATTTTGACAGGGGTGAAACCCACTGGTGCTCCACATATCGGAAACTATGTTGGTGCGATTCGTCCGGCTCTTGCATTGTCGGCTGCACATGAAAACTCTTATTTATTTATTGCCGATTATCACGCACTTAACGCTGTGCATGATCCAAGTGCGCTACGTAAGGACAATTATCAAGTAGCTGCTGCATGGCTGGCACTTGGAATTGACCCGGAGAGGACGGCATTTTACCGTCAGTCCGACATTCCAGAGATTTTTGAGTTGGCGACGTTACTTTCAACAGTGACTCCGAAAGGGCTGATGGACAGAGCGCATTCATATAAAGCGGCTATGGATAAAAACCGTGAGGCGAATCGTGACGTTGATGCCGATGTTAATATGGGGCTTTATACCTACCCAATTCTAATGGCTGCGGATATTCTAGCCATGCAGTCAGACATGGTTCCGGTGGGAAAAGATCAAGTGCAGCATATAGAATTCGCACGCGATATGGCGGGGTATTTCAACAATACGTTTACACCAGTTTTCAAACTGCCAAAGCATCAACTAGAAAAAGAAGGCTCACTGCTTCCCGGTCTCGATGGTCGTAAGATGAGCAAAAGCTACAATAATCATATTCCAGTTTTTATGGATAAAAATGCGCGAAAAAAACTGGTGATGAAAATCGTTACAGATTCAAAGCTTCCTGAGGAACCGAAAAATCCGGACGAAAATACGATCTTCCAGCTTTACTCACATTTCGCAGATGCTGATAAAATAAACTCCATGCGCAAAGCCTTTGAAAATGGCGGCATGGGCTACGGCGATGCAAAAAAGCTATTATTGGAGGCACTGGAAAAAACGTTTGAAAACCCCACGCAGTTATATAACGAATATATGGCGGATACGTCGCGGATAGATGATCTTCTGGCTAAAGGAGCCGAAAAAGCGCGTAAAACAGCCCATGAAACGCTCTCCAAAGCACGGGAAGCGGTTGGATTAAAACCCTTGCGATAGCTCCCTATATCTGATAGACATAATCAGGAAATAAGGGCATCCCTATGAAAAAAAGACAAATTATATTAATTTTATTAGCTTTTTTGGCTGTTAACGTTGGTACGGCACAAGCTGAAGATATCCCCGCTACAATTTCCAAAACACAGAAAAATTTCACACCACCCGCTAATATGAGTGATGAAGCCCTCGCCAGCTATATTTCAGGACGTCTTAACCTGCTTTTGGAAGATTCTAAAATCAGCCAATATTGCAATGCAGCCGACGGTTCAGTGGTCATTCAATAATTTCTTTCCTGTCTGCTCCTATGCTATAAAAACAAACACACTTTGACAAACAGGACGGCACAATGACAATCGATTACGGACAAACCATTCATCTTCCTAAAACAAATTTCCCCCGCCGCGGCGGATTGGCAAAGAAAGAACCGGCAATCCTTCAACGCTGGGAGGATATGGGGCTGTATGCTATGCAGCGCGAAGCCTCCAAAGGGCGGGAAAAATTTATTCTCCATTACGGCCCTCCGTTTGCCAACGGTAATATCCACCTAGGCCATGTTCTATCAAAGACGCTAAAAGATGTCGTTTGCCGCAGCCGCCAGATGCTTGGCTATGATGCACCGCTAGTACCGGGATGGGACTGCCACGGTCTGCCGATTGAATGGAAGGTTGAGGAAGATTTTCGCTCCAGAGGAAAAGAAGGTACCAAAGATTCCGACCCCGTGGAATTTCGCGCCGCGTGCCGCGCATTTGCTCAGAAATGGATCGACGTGCAATCAATAGAATTCCAGCGCATCGGGGTTTTAGGTGACTGGAAAAATCCCTATATCACCATGGACAGAAAATCCGAGTCAATGATCACAAAGGAAATCCATAAATTCTTATTAAATGATTCGCTCTATCTCGGCTCAAAGCCCGTGATGTGGTCTATTCCCGAACAAACCGCCCTTGCAGAAGCAGAGATAGAATATAAGGATATTACTTCTGATACCTGCTATGTGAAGTTTCCGATTAACAAAGAAAAATCAAAGAATCTTCCCAGAGAATTTGAAGGTGCGAGCGTTGTGATTTGGACAACCACACCTTGGACTTTGCCGGGGAACCGCGCAATAGCTTATGGTGAGGATTTAATTTACCAGTGCTTTGAGATTTTGTCTGTTGAAGAAGGAAGCCCTATAAAAGTTGGCGATAAAATTTTTTGTCAGGATATGCTGGCTCTTTCTGCAGCGCCCCATATTAGTATAAATGAAGTAAAAGAATTGTGGCGCGGTAAAGGCTCCGATCTTGCCGGTATTATCTGCCGTCATCCCCTTCATGAAAAAGGCTATGACTTTGATGTGCCTTTGCTTGCCGGTGATTTTGTCACGGCGGAGGATGGTACGGGCTTTGTGCATATCGCACCCGGACATGGTGAGGATGATTACAGGCTCGGCATAAAACACGGCATTGAAGTGCCGCAAACCGTTGGCGGAGACGGAAAGTATTTTGAAAATGTACCGCTCTTCGCAGGGCTTCCGGTCTATATGCCGAACGGCAAAAAAGGTCCTGCAAACAAAATGGTGCTTCAGGCAATTGCCGAAGCGGGAAACCTTATTGCAAAAAAAAGGATAACGCACAGCTACCCGCATTCGTGGCGTTCAAAAGCTCCGGTGATCTTCCGCAATACGCCGCAATGGTTTATTTCGATGGACAAAAACGACCTGCGCGAAAAAGCACTGGAAGCCGTTGAAAACACAACATGGTATCCTCCACGCGGCAAAAACCGCCTTGGTGCAATGATCGCACAACGGGGAGATTGGTGCGTTAGTCGTCAGAGAGTATGGGGCGTACCGCTGGCAATTTTTGTGAACAAGGCAACCGGCAAACCCCTGCGGGATGAAAAAGTCCTTCAGCGCATTACCGATATTTTTGAAAAAGAAGGCATTGACGCATGGGTAAACCGTCCCGCACAGGATTTCCTTGGCGACAATTACAAAGCCGATGATTTCGAACAGGTGAAGGATATTATTGATGTCTGGTTCGAGTCAGGATGCACGCAGGGTTACGTTCTGGAACAAAGACCCGAACTGACCCGCCCTGCCGATTTATATCTCGAAGGCTCAGACCAGCATCGTGGATGGTTTCAGTCATCATTACTGGTAGGCTGCGGCACAAGAAAAAGCGCACCTTATAAGGCCGTCCTGACACACGGTTTTATCCTCGATGAAAAAGGCTATAAAATGTCAAAATCGACGGGGAACGTCACCTCGCCGATCAAGCTCACCGAAAGATACGGTGCGGATATTTTGCGGCTCTGGGTGACAGGCTCCGACTACACCGAAGATATCAAGTTCGGGGAAAGCATCCTAAAAGGTCATGTTGACGTTTATCGCCGTATTCGCGGGACTTTCTGTTACCTGCTCGGCAACCTGAACGGTTTCGATCAAAAAGACAAAGTTGCCTATAACGATCTATCCGATATGGATAAATGGATACTGCATAGACTGAACGAAATTGACGGCATCGTGCGTGAATCCATTACAAATTTTGATTTCCTGACTATGGTCACAACCTTACATAATTTCTGCTCCAAAGAACTATCGGCGTTTTATTTCGATGTCTGCAAGGACACACTGTATTGCGAAGCTCTGGACAGTCAGAAACGCCGCGCTATTCTGACAGTGCTGGATCATATTTTCAATCATCTAGTACACTGGCTCTCGCCCGTTTTGTGCTTTACAACTGAAGAAGCATGGCTTTCCTATAAGGGTCTGACGATGGATGATATGAAAGAGAGCATCCATCTCGGCAAACTGCCTGCCGCACCGGAGGAATGGCATAGGCCGGAGTTGGAGGAAAAGTGGCGGATAATCCTGAATGTGCGGAGCATCGTAACTGCCGCTCTTGAAGTTAAGCGTGCAGAAAAAATGATAGGTGCTTCATTAGAAGCTGCGCCAAAAGTTTACGTTGCAGATACGGCATTGACGCAAATTTTAGAAACGGTGAACTTTGCAGACATCTGTATTACTTCCAAAATCAATTTAGCGGAAGGTACCACGCCAAAAGATGCTTTAACACTGCCGGATGTTTCGGGCATATCTGTGATAATCGAAAAAGCCGCCGGAGACAAATGCAAACGCTGCTGGAAATACACGACTGATATTGGCTCTAATACACAGCATCCCACCATCTGCTCCCGCTGCGCCGGGGTCGTACAGAAAGAATTGAAATCAGCGGCGTCTTAAGAGTACAAATATCTTGTTTTTTCATAAGGTAAGGCAGTATGGTTCAGCGAATTAGCACAGTTATTTTCGATGGTGTACGTCAACAAGAGAAAATTCATGCGTAATGAAGAAGATATGCTTCGTCTTATTATGGAAATCGCAAAAAACGATGTACGTATTCGTGCAATAGTCATGAACGGCTCACGCGTAAATATAAAATTGCAAAAAGATATTTTTCAGGATTTTGACATTGTCTATTTCGTTACCGCAGTTAAACCGTTTGTAGAAAATCCTCAGTGGATTGACTGTTTTGGCAAAAGAATGATCCTGCAAACACCTGAAGCAATGCTGGATACACCCCCGGTGGGAGATGGTCATTTTACCTACCTTATGCAATTCACGGATGGTAACCGGATTGATTTGAGTTTGGTTCCTGTTTCTCAAATCAATGCGCGGAAAAATGACAGCTTAAGCTTGTTGCTGCTGGATAAAGACGGTTTATTCAAGCCTTTTGCCTCTCCGAGTGACTGTGACTATTTACCCAAGCCCCCTACGGATCGAATGTTTGCTGATTGCTGCAATGAGTTCTGGTGGGTATGCACCTATGTCGCCAAAGGGTTGTGGAGGGAAGAAATAACCTATGCCAAGCACATGCTGGACTGTATTGTGCGGGAACAGTTGATGAAGATGCTTGTCTGGCATATCGGCGTGAATATCGGATTTTCATGCAATCCCGGAACTTTCGGAAAGCATATGAAGCAATATCTGGATCCGCCGCTTTGGGATATTCTTCAAAAAACCTATTCAGACGCTGGCTGCAACAATACGTGGGAAGCATTGGAGGCAATGTGCAATCTTTTCAGAACGGCATCGAAACGGGTTGCTGCGCATTTCAGCTTTGAATATCCGCAAAGCGAAGACAGGAACGTAAGTTTACATCTCAGGCATGTCCGCTTTCTTTCAAAAGACGTAACTGAAATGTATTAGGGGAATTTCATGGTTCAGCGAATCAGCACAGTTACTTTTCAGGGCGTGGATGTCAAAGAGATTGACGTTCAGGTGCAGATTGCCAACGGATTTCCAGTATTCAACGTCGTGGGACTGCCAGATAAGGCGGTGGCGGAAAGTCGTGAGCGCGTTAGGGCTGCACTACATGCTATAGGTCTTTCTATTCCGGCGAAGCGCGTCACCGTTAACCTCGCTCCAGCTGATATGGTGAAGGAAGGCAGTCATTTTGATCTGCCTATTGCACTTGGCGTTCTGGCAGCGATGGGGGTTTTTCCGGGCGAAGAACTTGCACATTATCTTATCCTCGGTGAACTATCGCTTGACGGAGGTATCCGCGCTGTTGCTGGTGTGCTGCCTGCGGCAATTGCAGCTTCGGCAAGTAGCAGGGGGATTATCTGTCCGGCAGAGTGCGGAAGCGAGGCAGTCTGGGCAGGTGATTTGGAGGTGCTGGCTCCGCAAAATCTGGTGGCACTGCTCAATCACATGAAGGGCATACAGATACTTACAAGGCCGGAGCCGGAGATAGATCCTGAAGATACAACGCGCCCCGATCTGGCTGACGTAAAGGGACAAGAAAGTGCCAAGCGTGCACTCGAAATTGCTGCTGCGGGAGGTCACAATTTGTTGATGGTCGGCCCGCCCGGGGCTGGAAAGTCAATGCTAGCGGCGCGTTTGCCCGGTATTCTTCCACCGCTTTCGCCTTCCGAGGCACTAGAAGTATCAATGATCCACTCAATCGCAGGAATGCTGGATGGCGGTAGGCTTATCCGTCAAAGACCTTTTCGTGATCCGCACCATTCGGCCTCTTTACCTTCTATTATTGGCGGAGGGCATCGCGCAAAACCGGGGGAAATTTCTCTCGCTCATAACGGCATTCTGTTTCTGGACGAACTTCCAGAATTTTCGCGGCAAACGCTGGAATCCCTGCGCCAGCCGATGGAGACACGATATGCACTCGTTTCCCGTGTCAACTATCATGTGAAGTTTCCCGCCAAATTCCAGCTTGTTGCAGCAATGAATCCATGCCGATGTGGACATGTGGATGATCCAGCATTAGCATGCGGACGCGCTCCGAAATGCGTACAGGATTATCAATCAAAAATTTCTGGTCCGATTTATGATCGCATTGACATTCATATTGAGGTTCCTGCGGTAAAGGCATCCGATCTATCCTTGCCTCCACCACGAGAAAATTCAGCACAAGTGGCATTGCGCGTTGAGAATGCAAGAAATCTCCAGCGTAAGCGTTTTCAGGAACTTGGAGGAGGGAAGCATCTTCTCACCAATGCCGATGCAGATGGCGATATGCTGATGCAGATCGCGCCTATGGATCACCGCACACAAAGCCTTCTGGCAGATACCGCCGAAAAAATGAGACTTTCTGCACGCGGCTATCATCGCGTCTTGCGAGTAGCACGAACAATTGCCGACCTTGCGGGAGCCTCTTCCATCGACCGTATTCATGTTATTGAAGCACTTGGATACCGTCGTCTTCAGGCAGGCGTGGCACTGGCAGCTTAAATATGGTTATTTTAGAGAGCTATTAACCATAATTTACAATATGTTAATAAACTTTAACCGTAATTTGGTTTCACCTTGTTAAAGTTATGATATACTTAAATTGTAATAATTTGTTTAGAGTCGGTCTTTGACAGAAGATTAAGGAGTACGTTAGATGGTGGAAAATATACAATCGAATTCGCTTGAGTCACTGCCTGGGATGGAAAGCAAAATCCTAGGTGAAATAGCGGATCTTACTGGTGGTGAATCAAAATTCGTTGGAAATGGTAACGATGATTATTCTAACTTGGGAACAGTAATTGCGGCAGCTGTTGGAGGCGAGAAGCTTGGTTCTGCAGTTGATCTAGTGACTGGAGATAAAAAGGACAGTAAATATATTAAAAAAACCCCCGCTAAGGACATTTCTTCTACTATACGTGTAGATTTGATGTCTAAGTCTGGCTATAGACAAAAACTAAATCTAGTCAATAAAAATCTGAAGGCTGCTCTTCCCACTTTAAAAAATATTAGAAGTAAATTTATAAATCATGATCTTATAGCGAAACTGGGAATATCGAATATGGCTTTAGGACCTAATGCACACAAGTCAAAAGGTGTGAAAATGACGAAAAAGGCAGTGGAGATCCTTTTCAAGAATTTAAGAAAACTAAAAGAGCAACTGGCTCAAGTGCGCCGGATGCAGAGAAATCCGTATTTAAACAGCAACGGCAGCATTAATACAACAAAACTTACAGATCATCTTGCTGATGGAAAGAATCGGGCGGAAACTTTTTATAATGGCGTTATGAATCACAATTCTGTACAATCCGATCAGATTTACAGGGGCATGGGTGGTCCTCCCAAAGTTCCTTCATAAGGCAAATACTGTCGACCTTCCGGCTGTGCTTTCCTTGTAACCTTTAATCTATTTTTCTAACGACCATCATCTTTTTGATTTCGCCGATTGCCTCGGCGGGGTTTAATCCCTTTGGGCAAGTGTGCGTGCAGTTCATGATGGTATGGCAGCGGTATAGCCTGAAAGGATCTTCCAACTGATCAAGGCGTTCGCCAGCAGCTTCATCGCGAGTATCAAGGAGCCACCGCCAAGCACTCATTAGGACAGCAGGGCCTAAAAAACGCTCGCCTTTCCACCAATACATAGGACAAGCTGTCGAGCAGCAAAAACACAGAATGCAGGCTGCCGGACCGTGACCATCTTCGCCGTTTAGCTTGTTAGCATCTTCACTGCTTTGCAGTCTCTCACGACTAGGAGGCAACGTTTCAGTTTTGATCCACGGTTCTATAACGCCGTATTGCGCGTAGGCAACCTTCATGTCCGGCACTAAATCTTTAACAACCGCCATGTGCGGCAAAGGATAAACTTTAACATCGCCTTTTATATCTTCTATTGGTTTTGTGCAGGCGAGGGTGTTTGTGCCGTTGATATTCATAGAGCAAGAGCCGCATACACCTTCGCGACATGACCGACGGAAAGTCAGCGTTGGATCAATAGTCTCCTTAATGTAAATAAGAGCGTCGAGTACCATCGGCCCGCACTTATCCAAATCTATCTCGTAGCTATCAAGACGCGGATTGGCAGTATCTTCAGGATTCCAACGATAGACCTTAAAGGTGCGCCTATTGATAGCACTCTTTGGAGCCGGATGCTTTTTTCCTTTGATAACTTTAGAATCTTTCGGAACCGTAAACTGAACCATATTAATAAACCCTTGTTTTCGGAGCTATAACTTCAACATCTTTCGACAAGGTGTAAAGATGCACTGGACGATAGCTAATGGAAGTATCGCCTTTATTGTTAACTGTAATAACAGTATGTTTCATCCATTCCGCATCGTTGCGATCCTTGTAATCCTCGCGAGCATGCCCCCCCCGACTCTCAGTACGATTTTCGGCGGAAATAATGGTTGCCTGTGCTTGATACAAGAGATTGTCGAGTTCCAACGTTTCCACAAGATCGGAATTCCAGAGCATTGAACGATCTGTTACATGCAAATCAGCCATCCCATGCCATGTCTTGTTTAGATTTTCGATGCCTTCTTTCAGAA
Organism: Alphaproteobacteria bacterium; assembly: GCA_023136145.1. Classification (GTDB taxonomy): domain Bacteria; phylum Pseudomonadota; class Alphaproteobacteria; order Micavibrionales; family UBA2020; genus PALSA-926. The sequence goes on along the minus strand of JAGLRU010000109.1, from coordinate 1,108 downwards.
GTTCCTTATTGCGGAACACAGCACAGTTATCTTGCATATTCTTCTGCATATCAAGACGAAGAACTGCTGTTGGAGTCTTGCCATTGGCATTGCGGAACTTATCAAGACGTTCAAGAGCTTGTTCCCCTGCATTGGCAGGAAGTTGCTTGTGTGCAGCACCTGGCTTTATGATTTCAGCGGCGCGGATAGCAGCAGCGCGACCAAACACAACAATATCCAGCAAGGAGTTAGAACCGAGGCGGTTAGCACCATGAACAGAAACACAGGCTGCCTCTCCAATTGCCATCAAACCGGAAACAATATTGTCAGGATTGTCTTTGGTCGGATTGATTACCTCGGCATGATAATTGGTAGGAATGCCGCCCATATTGTAATGGACGGTGGGCAGTATTGGGATCGGTTCTTTAGTTGCATCAACGGCAGCAAAGACTTTTGATGTTTCGACAATTCCGGGCAGACGTTCGCGTACCATTGTTGCGTCAAGGTGTTCCAGATGCAAATCCACATGATCTTTCAATTCACCCGTACCGCGACCCTCTCGAATCTCGATAGTGATCGCACGCGACACGACATCGCGGCTGGCAAGGTCTTTAGCGGAAGGAGCATAACGCTCCATAAACTTCTCACCCTCGCTGTTAGTTAGATACCCACCCTCACCACGTGCGGCCTCGGTAATTAGACATCCGGCGGAATAAATACCAGTCGGATGGAACTGAATAAACTCCATATCCTGCAAAGGCATCCCTGCACGAAGAACCATGGCGTTGCCATCACCGGTGCAGGTGTGTGCCATCGTAGATGAGAAATAAGCGCGACCATAACCGCCGGTCGCCATAACAACCATATGTGCGCGAAAACGGTGTATTGTGCCATCGTCAAGGTTCCACGCCATTACTCCTCGACAGATGCCCTCATCATCCATGATAAGATCGAGCACGAAGTATTCGATAAAAAATTCCACCTTGTGCTTCAGGCTTTGCTGATAAAGCGTGTGCAGGATGGCGTGTCCTGTACGGTCGGCAGCGGCGCATGTGCGACAAGCTGTGCCCTTGCCATTATGCGTTGTCATACCACCGAAAGCACGCTGATAAATTTTCCCCTCGGCTGT
>JAGLRU010000108.1 GCA_023136145.1 Alphaproteobacteria bacterium | reverse complement strand
GTTACTTCACTTTTGCGCCATGCTTGACGTTTTTGTCCACAACAACTCATTTTAAATCCTCTTTATCAGATTGACGCAAAGAATGATGCTGATTACTTGTTTCACGCTGACTCGCCTGCTCAAGAAGTGCAGCACCCCCCGAAATAGCCATCCAAGAAATAAACCAACCAAAAACATCTTGAGTGATTACAAAGGCAAGTGGAAAGGCAAGCCAAACGCTCAAGCAATAAAAACAATCCATGACCGCACCTAAAAGGCTGTCACCAAGCAAGGAGCGAAGCTTGACAACAATGTCCCATGGACCGTCCTCCGCTACTAAAAAATGAGCCATACGCCATGTTGCAAGGACACAAAGCAAAAATCGCATTTCAATTGAAAAATCGCTCAAAACAGATCACCTTTGAGGCAACAAGCGTGACAGCTATAAAACTGCCACGCCTGCTGTTTTTCGTTATCATTAAGACTATTTACCTAGTCTCCATTTATGACGGCAACGCCAAAATGTGGATGCGAGTAAAGGTAAACAGGATCACAATACCAATCAGGCGGAACACTATTACAACCATCAGCTCCCGATGGATTCATAGCTCTACTGTTCGCCCTGCAAGCAAAGGTGTATGACCCCTCCAATGCCGAAGCATCAAGCGTATAACGCTGATGAAGCAGCACTGAATTATCCATTGTACTTGTATGCCAATGAGTTGGATTGTTAAGCAGATCAGTGCTCTCCTCTGCAAAATTTCCACTTCCGCATCCGTGAGTATAGATGTACGCATTGCGCAGGTGATTAGCAGATACGCTTGTCTCAAAAACCAATTCGATGTCTTGCGGCACAACTCCACGACGAATGGTTGGACAAGGATTTCCTAACAGCTCGCGAAGAGCACTATCTGATTCACCGACAAATTTCCAAGCTAACTTGGAGAAATTCACCGACGGACGAGTGTTATCCACTTGAACGGCGACACTTTCGGAATAAGCCATGTGTGTTTTCGAAGCATCACCTGTTTCAAGTTTTAGTATGCTTTGACCAAGCAAAGGTGTTGACCAATCTAGCAACAAATTCGGAAACTCAAGGTCATGTCGAGGTATTGTATTACTACTAGAATCAACAGGATTCACCTCATACCAACCGTTAGAATCTGCACTAATCACTATGGGAGCACCACCAGTTTGATGATAATTATTCCAAGCCAAACCAGCGATTGCCGAGAAACTGGTGCCACCATTATCACTCCGCAAAATACGATAATACTTGGCTTGCTGCACATCTACGCAGCCATGAAACTGCAATGTACGGCAGAAAGGTGTTTTGGCAGAAGGACGAAGAGTCCCTAACTTTGGTCTGTTGGGACGTAACGCATAACCAACATCTGCTTGGAAAGGCGGGACACTTGCGGGGGCGATAGCTCCATCAAAATAAGTTGGAAGACTCAAAGGCATAAATCCGGCAAATAGAATAGCCGGAACATTGCCGCAAGGAACAACCGGTGATTCACAAAGATGAGTTTCCTTCGCATTTGAATTCGCCATCAAAGTGACATCTGGTATAGAAGTTTCATCCCAGCGAACATCAAAGTAGCTTTCGGAATAAATAACCTCTTCATTGCCGTCACCGTTTACATCTTGCTCAACTCGGAAGGTAATATCAGGAACATCCGTAATAAGCTGCCATTCCGGTAGAAAAATGTCATAGCACCGGAAAAACGGACCTATAAATTTTTGTGGACTGAGACCAGAAATCTCTTTCGCTGATATATCCAAACCTGCCTTTAATGCAATGGCAGAGCGCATCCCATCTTCGGCAGATGCCTTTTTTGCAGCAACAGTATCATGCTTAGAAATAACATTATGAAACTCGGCAGGTAATGGCGGAGGCAACTCACCTTCAAAAGCGCGAGTCTGCATAAGGTTTTCTTCCATAAGAGCAGGCGCACCAAGTGTTTTTGTATCACGCAGATCAAAGACTCGTTCTGCAACTTCTTTTGCAGGAATTCCGGCAAGAGCCTCAATAACTGATGACTTAAACATTTCAATATCACGAAGTGGTCCCGGATCAGGATCAGGGATCGGAGGCCAAGGACCATCAAGATATTCTTCCGGCAATCTCGGAATCAAATCTTTAATTAACGGACGACGGAAAATCAGAGGAAAACAGATACGCTCTTTTCGCCATTTTAAAATCCAATCAATATCAAATCTTGGAATCCAAACGCAAAAATTACCGCAACTATCCGTTTTCGTTGTAGCAATAACTTCACGATTACAAAAAAACGGGAAATGCCAAGTCCACTGCCACCCTATTGGAAAAAAACTGATAAGATTACAATCAGTATCCTCAACATAGACTGTTGCAAAAGGAACGGGATACTCCACTCCTGTTACTGGGTCTTTCTTGACAACTTTACCGCAGACTTTGCGGAATAAAAACAAATGAGGATCAATTTTCCACTTTAATTTCTCACTAAGTTTGGCAATCGAATTACCAACAAGTTCAGTAGCTTTGACTCCCGAAAGAGCGGCAAGTCTCTCGGATTGAAGTTTGGTGATTTTCCGTTGATCTGGATTAATATCGTGTTTTGAAAAAACATTTTGGGGGCTCATAGACTTTCTCCTTTAAAAAAAAGTTATATTTTAATGATGTTCAATTATAAAAAATTAGTAACTAATTTTTAATTATGAGCATCATCAGAACCATTTGTTCACTTGATTCAAGAGCTATCAGCAACATGCGTTGCATGTCAACTGTGTCAAAAATACTTAATATAATTTTTCTGAATTTATGAAATAGCCGGGACAAAAGAGACAACAAAAAGTCATATAAAACGCACTACAATGCACGTTTTATTGATGTCAAAAACTATCATCAAATATTTTTTTACACACGTTCATAATGCAGAAAAAAGCAAATCATGTGTCCAGAAAACTACGTAGCTGACGCGACCGGCTAGGGTGCTTGAGTTTGCGCAGTGCTTTAGCCTCGATCTGACGAATTCGCTCCCTAGTCACTGAAAACTGCTGCCCGACTTCCTCTAGCGTATGATCCGTATTCATGCCGATACCAAAACGCATCCGCAGCACTCGCTCTTCTCTAGGAGTTAGTGTGGCAAGTACCCGAGTCGTAGTTTCGCGTAGGTTAGCTTGAATAGCAGCATCCACCGGTAAAACTACGTTCTTGTCCTCGATGAAATCCCCAAGCTGGCTGTCTTCCTCATCACCCACAGGAGTTTCAAGAGAGACAGGCTCTTTGGAAATCTTCATAACTTTACGCACTTTGTCCAGCGGCATTCCTAGACGTACTGAAATCTCCTCAGGTGTTGGCTCGCGCCCGATCTCGTGCATCATCTGACGCGATGTGCGCACTAACTTATTGATCGTCTCAATCATGTGTACTGGAATTCGGATGGTGCGTGCTTGATCTGCAATAGATCGAGTAATCGCCTGACGTATCCACCACGTTGCATAAGTCGAGAACTTGTAGCCACGACGGTACTCGAATTTGTCCACTGCCTTCATCAGGCCGATATTGCCTTCCTGAATCAAATCGAGGAATTGCAGACCACGATTAGTGTATTTTTTAGCAATCGAGATAACAAGGCGCAGGTTAGCCTCCACCATCTCTTTCTTGGCCTTTGCCGCTTCACGCTCGCCCTTCTGAATGGTACGAACAATGCGTTTGAATTCTGACAGAGGAAGTATCGCCGCTTGCGCTATCTTGTCGATCTCGCCACGAACAGCCTTAACTTCATCCTTATTTTTCTCAGCAAATTTTTTCCAGCCTTTGCCTGTAAGTTTCTGGATTTTCGTCATCCACTGTGGATCGTTCTCACCACCTCCACGCCACTTCCGCAGGAAATCCTCACGCCCAACACCGCTGGCGACAGCCATTCGCATGATTTGTCCCTCATGACCTATCAGCTTGCGGTTCATGGAATACAACTGATCTATTAATTGCTCGGAACGTGTGATATTCAAGCGAACGGATTGCATCAGATTGACTATCTCAATTTTGCACTTGCGGTAGTTGTTCTGCATCCTCTTTGGAATTTCTCCAGTTTTCTCTAAAACCTGACGGCGATCCTCCAGCACCTTTGTCAGTTTCCTGTGCGCTCGAGTGATAGTCTTGAAGGTTTCAATGACCTGAGGCTTCAACTCTGTTTCCATTGCAGCAAGCGATAGGTTTCCCTCATCCACGTCACCATCATCTTCAATTGGCTTGGCTGGTTCTTCATCTTCAACAATGATTCCAGCAGCGATGTCACGCTCTTTTTTCGCCAGTGCTTTCTTGCGTGCTTCTTCTTCTTTCAGGCGGTCTTTCTCTTTCTTATCAATTTTCTCGGCGACGGCAACCTGTATGGCCTTGTTTTTTTCTTCAAAGCCTCCAGAGCCACCCTTTTCGATGTCTCCCTCTCCGTAGGTTGCTTCAAGATCAATGATATCGCGCAGCATCATTTCGCCGTTTTCCAGTGCCTTGTGCCATGTCATGATCGCCTGAATAGTCAGTGGGCTTTCGCAAATACCGCCGATCATCATTCCGCGTCCGGCCTCGATACGCTTGGCAATCGCGATTTCGCCCTCGCGGGAAAGTAGTTCGACCGATCCCATCTCGCGCAAATACATCCGCACGGGGTCATCAGTACGTCCCAGATCCGTCGTAGCAAGATTGCCTGCTGCTGTTTTACCACCTTCCGTCGCAGCGGGAGCGGATGGAGTCTCTTCATCCGCATCCGACTCGTCTTCCACTACATTGATGCCAATATCTGAAAGCATCACCATAGTTTCATCAATCTGCTCAGAGGTGAACTCCCCCGCAGGCAGGAGCTTGTTCATTTCGTCATACGTGACGTAGCCGCGCTCCTTTCCCTTCGCAACTATTTTCTTTACAACTTTAGCCAGAACACTTTGCAATGCGGTGTCATCCGTATCTCCGGTGCCGTTTGCATCTGTTTCTTCGTTTGTTTTCGCGATCATCCGCGTCGTTCTCCCAATCAAAAAACCACAACATTGATTTCAGGTCATGCCATCCTAGTATTCTTAAAACATGTCTCCCATACATCTCGCCAGGCCTGACGCGCTGTTTCGACAGACTGCCCCGGTTTTGCAAAGCCTGCATGAAGATACAACGAACCGTCAAAAATATCCTCCATGGTCTTGCCATGCCCGGATT
>JAGLRU010000107.1 GCA_023136145.1 Alphaproteobacteria bacterium | reverse complement strand
GGAGGAGGAGCCCTAACTGTTCCGGTGACATCAAGGCTTTACGCTTACACCACAAGAACCCACAGCGGTTGTACCGTTAACGGATACATGGAAGCGAGACAGGCTATTACCACTGCGGGTGATTTTAGTATCGGAACAACAGGGACCTTAACGACCGAATACAACGCGGGTACCCAGCAATATGTAATTAACATCACAGCCGCTAATTTTAATATGGCCTCCGGCGGAACCATTAACGTAAACTACAAAGGCTACTATCAAACCACAGGACCCGGACAGGGGATAGACGCCGAATATGCCGGAGGCGCCGGACACGGAGGTGACGGAGGAAACGGCTCAGGCGGCGCGGGCGGAGGCGCTTACGGCTCTATAACCGAACCCGGCACAATAGGAAGCGGCGGAGGAAATGACGGAGGCTATGCCGGTGGTGATGGCGGAGGCGCGGTTAAACTAGCCATTACGGGAACCACCACTGTGGCTGGAACTATCTACGCGAACGGAGGAAATGGAACAGGGGATTCCAATGACGGTTCCGGCGGCGGTGCGGGAGGAAGCATTTACATTACAACCGGTACTCTCGCGGGAGCCGGAACGATCACCGCCAATGGCGGTAATGGCTATGGTTCCGCCGGAGGCGGCGCGGGAGGAAGAATATCCCTGTATTACACCACTGACAATTCCTCGCTTACCTCTCAGGCATATGGGGGAAGCCCCAGCGGAAGATACGGGGGAGCTGGAACAATTTACAAAAAACCCTCCTCTCAAAGCTATGGAGACCTCATACTCGATAACAATAGCAATAGTGGGGATAGAACCCCTCTTCTTGCAAACGACTATACATTTAATGATGTAACCGTCCAAAACAATGCCAACCTTGACGCTAATGCTTTTAATCTTACGATCCACGGTGACTTCACCTGTTCAAGCGGAACCTTCACCCATTCCGATCAAACAGTAACCTTCGCCGACAACAGCCAGATCTCCCATATCTACGGTGACACAACATTTTATAATTTTGCCTGTACCACAGCGGGAAAAGAACTCCAAGTCGAGGCCGGTTCAACAAAAACCATAGCCGGCACTTTTACATTAACAGGTGAGTCCGGAAACCTCATAACGTTTAACTCCACCGCCGCCTCTGCGTGGAATTTAATAATGAACGGCACATACAATATAGGTTACATAGACGTAAGCTATTCGGACGCCTCCGGCGGAAAGACAATGTACGCGGCGGACTCAACAGACGGAGGCAACAACACAAACTGGTTATTTACAGGCGCTACAATAACATGGGACGGTTCATTCTCTACAAGCTGGGATACGGCGGCTAATTGGGATTTAGATAGAACACCTGTAACAATAGACGATGTCATGATACTGATATCAGGCGTAACAAGTGAGCCTACAATAGACTCTACAACAACGATAAAGAGCCTTACGCTTCAATCGGGAAGAACGCTTACCTGTAGCGCTAACCTTACAGTGACAGGTGACAT
>JAGLRU010000106.1 GCA_023136145.1 Alphaproteobacteria bacterium | reverse complement strand
TTTCATTCTTGATGGCGGCTTACTATGCTTACCTAAAAGCTTTATTACACTTCGAATAAAATCAACCATGATCCTGAATTTTTGATAAACATCAGTGTTGTAATAGTCAGGAAGATTTTTGATTTTGTAGATTTCCATACCAGCGCTTTTGATATTTGAAAAGGCACGGTTTAAAGCACAAGAATTCGTCAAACCACTGGGATGTTTTTTGATGTATTCCTCAAAGGTAATGAGCGTAACCCGCGTATATGCTTCAAATTGTTCAGGGTCTAAATGTGAGGCAATTTTATAATCAATATCCAGAGGTGATGAATGATTTCGTGATAAAACATCTATCAGGTCATAGTCTCCATATATGACGTTGCTGAATGGGCGTACATATCCAAACCATCCTGAATTGTATCCCTCATCCTCATGATAGAGAATGCTTTCCTTATTTAAAATTGCTTCCGTAGATATATTTCTAACAAACTGGCTTATGGGCAAGCTTTTAGTGCGGATATTTTTTGAGAATTCCGAGAAAAACTCCATCACAGTTGCGGGGGCGGAAGCAATCATATATCGGCATAAACGCCTTGTGCCGATCATGAGCAATATTTCATATGCGTATTGACCCGTTTTATCTTCTGAACGGAAAATTTTCGTAAATATATTTGAAGATTTTGGGGACAATCTTGATGGTGATTGCTCGGATAAATTAATAATTTCTCTGGCTGTCCGCCCTAATTCATGGGCAATCACAGGAAGTTCCGCTTCCGATGCTTGTAAAATATACCTATAAAGTTCGTGCAGGTATTTTTTTGCATTACGCTTGCCAAATCGAGGGGGTTTAATCAATGCATAAAACAACCATAGCAAGGCAGTTAATAAAAATAAAAATCCATATAAAAATTGAAAGATGATGTATGTAATAGGAAGATCAAGCACTGGCCGCTGTGAGGCTATACAAAGGTCTGTAATGAGCGAACCCAGTCCAACAACGGTAATCACAGAAAATGCAATTTTTAACAACGGTAATGGGGCAACACGGATTCTGAATTTATATCTTACATCCGTAATTGTGTAGACCACGACCAATAATGCCAATGCGCCTATAAATTCCGAAAAACCAAAAATAGTGTATGTGGAAAATTCAGAAGGATTTTTAAAACATAAGCTCAATATCAGATACACGCAGCCTTCTTGATCTGGAAAATCAAACCAACCCTTTATGGTTCCATACGCACTGCCCCAATGCTCTGATATTGTCGTCATTAAATCCACACCATTTACTGGCGGCACATTTGATGCATTAGGGCTTTTTTCAATTGTTTCAAGCATTAAAGTATTAATAGCATCGGGCAATAATTTTGAACACATCAAAAAAATAGAACAACAAACGATTGCGCCTACATCCCGCGTCTGTTTCGCTTCGCTGCTTGGGGGCAGCTACGCTACACGGACGCTCTGACAATGGATAAAAAGGCAAAACCCTATAATCGGCGGCGGATGTAGCTGTGACCATGAACATTATATCTTAGGGTCAAGACTAGGAGATTGATTGATT
>JAGLRU010000105.1 GCA_023136145.1 Alphaproteobacteria bacterium | reverse complement strand
CAACGCTAGCAAAAATCACAGATTAAGGTGCGATATAGAAATTGATTGTACCAATGGTAAGGCTGTGGCTTGGGTCTTAAGAGATTTGGCAAATAAAATTGAACAGGAAAGCTTAGAAGACGGACATCATGATGTGAAAGTACCAAACGGGGACAAAGTTGGGGAAGTTTACCTTGATTACTACGTAACAATGAAACTGTAATTATGAGTTATTTATCAGACAGAGAGCACGAAATTCTTGCAGCTTGTGTAAAGCAGGCTGAAGACCTTCTTTTGTCAGCAGAGGCTTCTCTTGATAAGGGAGTGCATCATGTTGCATACCATCTGGCTGCGCTTGCTTTAGAGGAGCTCGGAAAAAGAGAGCTAATAAAGCTACATCCCGTTTCTAGGATTAAAAAGGAGCCTTCTGGATGGTTAAAAAAAGGCCAGTCAGACCATGTTAAGAAGCTTTTTTGGTCTGTTTTTGGGGGCACGTCCGAGGGTAAAGAAATGACCCCTAAATTTTTTGAAGAGCTTAAAGATTTTTCCGACGAGGTTCACGCGAAAAGATTGATGGCAACTTATGTTGATCATGAAGTTGATGAGGTTTTGTTGCCAAGAGATAAAATCTCTTTAGAAGAAGCTCAGAATATAGTGTCTTTCTGTCGAGCGCGATTAGATTTGGCCAAGAGCGAAAAAAGACGTGATAAAATTTCTCAGGATGAAATTGATACGCAAAAATGGTTTATCCAAGCATCAGAAAACCCAGAACAACGTAAATTTGTCTTCTCAAAAACATCTATAGAGAAACTAAATGAGATAGGTCATAAAAATTGGATATTATGGCTTAAGGCTGAGTTTAGACGTATTGAAGCTGAAGAAGACTTAGCATTTAAAAAAGAAATTGAGAGATCTAAGAATCTTCCTCAAAGCGGAACGTATGATAAGTGGAAGGTAAAAGTTCGTTTTTATAGCGCATCTCACACTATACGTCCAAAAGCATTGCAAGTTTGGAACGATCAAATTGATTGGCTTAAGCTACATCCTGCAGGAAAGAATAATGACGAAATAGTAGCTGAAATCATAATGCAGGATGATGTTCCAATAGAGGCCGTTTGGCATTTTTCTTACGGTTTATTGAGAACATTTTTGGTTGCATTAAATGCTGCCACAATGGGTTTTTGGTGGTGGTATCCAACAAAAAGAACAGATGATTTTTATGAATCTATTCATGATTTAGAAAGCAAAAATAAATTAGAGATAAGCCCTCAAGAACCTATGAATCTTGTATGGCCTGTAAAACTAACTTTAAAAGAAGAGCAAATGAGGGGGGTGATGTCATTCTTATCCAAAATGCCTCCAGGTCCTAAAATAAATGAATTTGAAGAATTTAATCGCTATTTAGAAGCTTTAACGTTTTTAGGCGTAAGAAGCCCTCATTGGGATTCAAAAGAAGCAGTCTTTACTAATTTTGCTAAATGTTTAAAAGTTCAATTGTCTCAAGTATATTCGGGGAGTTTTATAGATAACTTTAACAGTTATTTAGATGAAAATTTTGCAGAGGCAGAAGATCATGATAGGGCAACGGAGCTAATCGATCACCACTTGAATAGAACCCCGTTAAGCAAATCAATCAATACCAAAGACCTAATGTTAATGAAGTTTCTTTGTGATGCAGCATTTAATGTATTTTTCTTAAAGGGAAAAAGAATCACGATGTGACCAAATTCTTATACTGATAGTTATCACTTTTATCGAACATTCCCTGAATTGTGATCTTTTAAATGTTCGCTTTGGGTCGATAACGAAAGTATATCAGCACTTGAATTTATCAACAAATGAATGGGGGCTTCCGGCACACTTAGCGGACATTCAGATAAATACATCTTATAGGAAATTTAATTTTAACTATTTTTCCAACCAAAAACATACGGAAAATGAAATGGTGTATGCTTTTATATATTAGCTTAATATAACCAAACTATGAATGTACAGCTGGTAATACGAATGGCTGTATCCTTAAATTGGAGAGAAATTGTGTCAGGTTCTGCGTCAACAACATTCCACCCCCTTGATCCGACTCAAATTAAGCGCATAGAGGCCGTTCACCGAGGTTTTTTATACCAGCATCTCTATGCAGTGGCATGTCTTATGCTTGCGCAAAATGCCGGTGTAACGTCGATTATTGTCGAGCAGGACGAAGATATTGAAATTATTCTTCCAAATAAACGTATCTATGTTCAGGTCAAAACTCGCTCTTCACCGCTTAAATACAGTGATATCAAGGAAGCTATAGAGCGTTTTGAGGCACTGCGCCTTCAGCACCAATCCGGAGAAAGAGTTGGTGAGTTCAGCTTCATTATTGCATCTAATATCCAGCCTGGTACTCAATTAAAAAAGAAAACAGAGCAGCGAGACTGGCCACAGGATGTCAACCTGCATTGGCCTGATTGTGAGGTAGACATAGACTCGGCGTTACCGGCTCCGTGGGATAACATTACCTTGGCTATTAGAGAATGCGCGGCACTCGCCAAAACTCTTCCATATAGCCTGCTCGATCCAGAAACACTTGTCTGGAAACTTGCAGGATGCATTATGATGGCGGCGACGGGCACTGATCCCCGTAGTGACCATAGCTTCCACGCAACTGAACTTCCCAGTATATTCGAGCAACTTGTCGTTCAGCTTCAAGATTTTCCAGCTCCGCCAGAAATATATAGGCCGCAGTTGGATGAGCCTTCGCTTCTAACACCGGAAAGAATACGGGTAATCTCCGGTTATTCAGGAGCTGGGAAAACTTCCTGGGTTTCCCAAGCATCAATTCATACCACAAATACAACTATATATTTTGATACTGGTGAAACACCTGGTCCAGCCTTATCCTCTACCATAGCCCGCGAACTTGCAGCGCGCCTATTCGGTAACACGGGCAAACTTGGGGAAATCCTTCTGCCCGGTGCAACGGGTAATGAGATTATGCAGAGAATTGGAACACGCCTTGCTGCAAATAATGAAATTGTAACCGTGGTGCTCGATAATGCCCACTCTGTCCCCCCGCATGATATTTGTAACCTTATCAAGAAAAGTGAGCATTTGAATTTTATTCTTCTTTGTCAGCCAGGTCAGAATGTTCAAGAATTTGAAGCATTACTTATCCTTAAGGCAGAGCAATTATATGGTTGGGACACCGACACTATTGCACAAGAGATGGCCGATAAAAACTGCCGCGGTGATTTAGCAGCCTGTCAGCGATTATTAAAACTGACGGCAGGAATGCCTCTCTATGTGCAAAATGCAGCAACAATTGTTGCTTTCGAATATGATGGCAACCTCCGGCAGTTCTGTGATGACCTTGAGGCCGATACACATATTGTAGAAACAGCTCAGGAAATAATTCTCCGTCGAATTTTTAACGGATTTTCTCCTGTGATTCAACATGGCATGGGAGTTTTAAGCGTTTCTGAGGTGCCTCTAAGAAAGGATGAAGCTGAAATTTTACTTAAAGAAGTTCTAAACTTAGAGCAAAAACCTGCCACCGCTCTTCTTAGAGAGTTTCGCTCAACGGGCTCAATTGAAGTTTTCGGTGGCGGTCATTTTAAAATTCACGATGCTATGCGGCTGCTTGCCAGATCTCATTTACAAGAAATTGGCGATGATACCGTTCAAAGCACATATGCTGCTCTTAAGAACATTCTCTCGGCATCACTGCACCAACAGTGGGAAATGACAAAGCTTTCATTATACCTTCGGCTACTTGCTGCAACTGGTGACATTAAGCAACTGGCTGAATTTGCTTCAGATGAGCTATTTCATGAAATGGGAGTTATGCCAGAAATTATGAAATTTCTGGAGCAAGCCACCACTGATGAAACAATTGCTCCGGAAGATAGATTTCTAGCGCTTGACGGACTTGTATTTGCCGATCTGAAACAGGGAAAACATCAGGATGCCAGTAAAAGATTAGACATCATGTCGCATCTGTTAATCAAAAATAGTTTTAGTGATTATGAACGCCTTACCCTAGAAATGAAACGCATGAATGTTCTGGCTTGTGAAGGGAAAATCGATAAAGTTTTAACCCTTATTGAAACCATCTCAGAAATACTTCCAGAAAATCCAGCCTATCAAAGAATATTTAAATACAATGCGGCTCATGCACTCTTTGCTCTGGGTTTGTATGGGGCTGTTATAGAAGAAACATCTGAATTGGTACAAGAATATTATGACGTGTTGGAAATATCGCCGGAAGATATAATCGGGAGAAATACCGATAAAATCGGGCAGCTCCTCAAAAAAGAAAGCGATACCCCTGATAACGTCAAGCATTTGGCAGATAGTCTTGACCTTTATGCAAAAGCTATGAATTCGTTGGGACAGAACTCTGGACTTGCACGTATTCATGCCATGAAATTTTTTGAGTTAGCTCATGCCCTTGATTCTCTGATACGTGTAGGCCAGGACTTGGTTGATGAATTTGTTGAACGGAATGACTTTATAGGTGCCAAAGAGGTCATAGAGACTAATCTCATTCCAATGGTTCTAAACTTTAAGCTGACAGATAAGATAATACCTGTTCGCAGTCAATATGCAGTTATTCTTGCATATTGCGGTGATTTTAATGCAGCAAATGCTGAAATGGCACGTTTAGCACCTTATGAAATGGGACTTGATGCAAAAGGTCAACGGGAGTTAGCAGATCAGAGGCAGTTAATAGCTGAGTTACAACGGCAAGGCCCGCCGGAGCAGTGGGTGCCTAAAACTCTAAATGCGCCGGTTAAACGAACCAAAGTTGGGTGAAATGAGCCATGTCCTTGTGGTTCGGGTCAAAAATATAAACGCTGTCACGGTGGCAGATAGTCAATAAGCTGGCAACATGAGTGGCAAGCCAATGCAAAAAAGCTTTGTTAGCATTGTAGAAAGTTATGCTTATTTTACACTTAAGAGATAATATCAAGCCTCTCGCCAAAGCCACGTCGAATATTCACGCAATCACTGCAAAGCCGTAATGATGGCACACCCGGCATTGCATCGTCAGCGTTTATTATTCTGTAATCCTGTATAGGATGATCACCACAAGATGAACAAACCCCAACTGATTGCTCGCACTTAATGGATAATCTTGCAAGCTGACCAAGCTGAGGCTCAACTCTATCTACGATGAAAAACCACAACTCCGAATGCGGCTCAATGCGCTCCATATGTTTTTTAACATCTTCAGGGTGATATTTCAGAAGCCATGACCGTGCAGTTTCACGCCAGAGATGATCATTTTTTACTAATACTTTGTAGAGACCTATCAACAAAGAGTAGGTCTCTCGTTGAGATCGCTTATGCATTTCCTGGTAATGTGCAAGATTGACAGCATAACGTCTACCTCCAGAATAAGCCTCTTTGATGGTGGAAATACAAGCTTCCCTTAAATCAAGGAGCATTTTTTTGTCAGTAATGTTCTCCATTAATTCAAGATCATATCGCCATGGATTTGTGACCATCTCATGCTGCCATATATCAAGATAACCTGAATCTCGGTGCGCTTTTGCAATTTTAGAATCCCACTCAGGGTGTTCCTGTAGCATCTGGTCGAGATCACCAAATTTTTCGATTACAGGACTTAGACTTCGCGCAACGTCAAGGATGGCGTTTTGTGCATCCATCGTCATCTTTATAGTATCCATCCGATTCTCCCACAATGAACGCTCATCTGCAGATACTATTTCGGTGATATCGGTCAACTCTTCTAGAAAAGGACTGAGTTGAAGATCCTCTGGGGTACAATAATCTTGATCTTCAACCAATTTTATCCCTGCATTTTCATATGAACGCGCCACTAAACGTGAACAAAACTGACGCTTATTACGAGGCCTCGGTCCAGGTAAAACCGACCGCGCTGCTTCTACTACAGAATAGCGTGTACCAATCTGGGATCTGGCGAAATCAATGATTTTTGCGATCTGGGTCGCAGATGGATTTCGAACCAACCGAAAAGCCAGTATTTCTTCCCCATCATCAAAAAATTCCCGTTGAAAATTCCATGACTGTACACCGTTAGAGGTGGAATCAATAAAGGATCCATGCTGTACACAAATCATGGCATGCGACACAGCACCACCTGTTGCCAGACGAATCGTCTTCCCTGCCTTTGTATGACTTGCAGTCAGAATAATATCTCCAGGCTGCAGCTTTTCTATTTTTATGCGCTTCGCCATTATACCTTGTCCTTCATGGCACTAATTGATGTTATCTTTCAGCAGGATGAATTTTATTGGGAATTAAACGTCCGCTATGGGTCGAAAGCAAACGCATTATACCACATTGCCGTTGGAGTACAAATGATCACTCGTAATTGTGTACAGCTCGCTTGTTTCCCATCATTTATATCTTTGTCTGTAAAATCCTATCCACTAACGCCTTAAGCGCTGTAACTGTCGTGTCGAAATTTAGGATGTCCGATTCCAGAGTATAGGACACGCCTTTAACAAAGCGGTTATATTCGCTTCGGTAAATATCATTAAGTTCTAGTATGGATAGCATTTGCGCGGTATATACGTTGCTTCTCGCTAATCGTGTCTGCGTTTCTGCGTGCCAGTCATCATAAACAATGTCACTTTCCATGCCCACCTTACGCTACTTTCTCTGTACTAATTTAAGCATTTAAACCAGACACCTCAATGTAAAGCGCAATAAGATGATCAATCGTTAAATCGAGTATGGGTTCATACATAAATGAATTGAGATGTATGTTAGAGTTCACTGTTATACCCACCTTTTCTAAGATGCGTATATCTGTCGCATTGTTTGCCTGTGATTTGTATTCCTCCAAAAGCCCTCTAAACTGATCTGATGTTCCCTGATACCAGTAATTTGTGTCATTTTTTATATTTCGAAGTTCATCTGTCAGGAATTTTTCTGCTTTAATTCGAGTGGAGATAGATAAAAGTACTTTATCTTCCAAATTTAGACCTGTGTGAGTTGTTTGATTGCATATGCTTTGCGCTTCTGTATAAAGTACATTTATTAATTTATCCGTATCGTCTGTATTATGCGTTGTATTAAAAGTTTTGTTATAAATATCCAAATACTGCCCTACAGTAATTTGATCCGTATCCTGCTTCCAATGCAATAAACTCGTAAGTTTTAGGTAATCAGGATTATTATTGTAATCCTGTGTGTACTCAATGATGTTACGAGTAAATGAAATGGTGGCATACAATACGCATTTGTTGCTTATTACTTTCGGTTTCCATACCTTTACAAAATAATTACTTATTCCCTCTGCAGGAGAAAGTGAGATGTTATTATTGCCCTTGCTCGTCATCAGACAACGTGCGCGGTGAACAAACCCCCCATTTCCTTGAGAAAGCGCTCGAAAAAAATCGAAGTTATGCGTTAAGATAATTTGGTGAAAGAAATTTACTTCCGTCAGATCACGTAGATATTGGATAATCGCGTGCTTATTTTTGTAATCGAATGAATCGGCAACGTCATCCAGTACAAAAACCGTTTCAATGCTATTCATTTTTCTTTCTTCTACATCAAAAATAAAATTGAGTAGATAGAGCGCACGTCTTTCACCTTGGCTTAGAGTGGATTTGACTTCATTACGCAAATATTCGGCTGTATCCTCGCCATCTGTAAATGTAAACTTTAGCTGTGCTCTATCTTTTCTTCCCAATACGGTTTTGGCCTGATCTACGACTGAGAGAGTAAATGGCATATCAACAAAACGGTCATTAAAAAGCTCTATTGCTTTTTCCCATCGTGGGGCTGATTTTGCAGCTTCGCTCTCAATACCCTGAATCTCATCTTTGCTATCTGCATAAGTTTTTAAATAACCCGCAGCATCTGGGCTATTCTGTATATAAAAAGCCCATAACTCCTTTCGAAACTGATTTTGATTTTCCGGTTTTAAATTTTCTAAAAAACAGTCAAATTGAAATGTGGACAGTTCTTCTATAAGCTCTGCTAATGCGTCTGTTTGAGCATTTTTTGCAAGACCATCTTTAATCTTTTTTAGGTCAGTATCGCCATCTATATTAGCATGGATAGCTTTTAGCTTTTCATCTAGCTCTTCTTTGCTTATAGAACTATCTTCGTCTTTTAAATGAACGCGGTGACCTCCGGCAAAAAATCCATGCTTGTTGAGAGTTTTGAAGGATGTTTCTGCTTTGCTTGGATTAAAAACACCTTTCTTATAAATAGAACCAGCTTGTTCAAAAAGTTTCTGATAGCGTTGATTAAATTCTTTTGCTTTCAATATAAATTCTTTGCTTTTTAAAAGGGCAAGAGCCTTGGGGTCAAAAACTGTATTGTATGTATAGGGGCTTAAATCTTCTTTAAATGAAACATCTCTGATTTTTTCAATGCAAGCAGAAAAGTCGTCTTCTTGCCAATCTCGTAAAATAGCTTGTTCAATTTCAGACTGCTTAAGGCTGGATGAT
The DNA here is from genome assembly GCA_023136145.1 of Alphaproteobacteria bacterium. GTDB lineage: Bacteria > Pseudomonadota > Alphaproteobacteria > Micavibrionales > UBA2020 > PALSA-926. The sequence continues at coordinate 2,677 of JAGLRU010000105.1, read as the reverse complement.
TTGCTAAGCCCTTTAATGAGCTTGATTTTTAATTTGTCCAGATCAACAAGTAGTTCGTCATATCGAGCCTTGTTTTTAGGATCAACCAGAATATTGGTAATTGAGGAGCTATCAGCACTAATATCCATTTCGGCTTTAAGAACATATATAGTTTCTTGAGCTATTGTAGTTTCATTTGCTTCAACTACGCATGTTGTAGTGCGATTATAGCGCTCTTCTTTAGGCTTCTTTCCGTTAGACAAATCTTCAAATACTCTTGTGAAGGATGTCTTCATTGCGCCATTTGGAGCATATATTGTGTAAGCTCGATGGGTATTATTTTTAAAGTCAAATTTCTCCTCTAGAGAGGGTATCCCATAGCAATTCTTAAAGTTTATTTTAATCGTTTCCAATATATTTCCTCCAGCTATTTATTTGATTTTTCCTGCTTCACAATCCACTTATCAATTTCACTTTTGCGGAAACGCCATGAAGCACCGACTTTAAATCCGTGGACTTTTCCTTCCGCTGCAAGGCGATAAAGCGTTTTTTCCGGAATTTTTAGATATACACCGAGTTCACGGATCGTCATCATCTCTGGATTCTGCATTTCTATCCTCAAACTTGTAATCTTCCTTATGAGAAAATAGAGGGATATAAAGAATTCTTCAAGTAATAAAAATGTTTTTGAAATAAATGACTGTGATTATAGGACAGAATGCCTTTTCTTTTTTCTAAAAGACCTTACACGTCAAGAATGTAGTAATTGCAGTGATATATTCCACCTATATGCACTAACCGTTTTTTTGCGCTGTTACCGTTATTGACCGCCTTTATAGCCGAGGGCGATATTAGCGCAATGGCGCTGCCCGCTCCAAGTATCCGTGTTGACCATGCTTTAACATCTTAATCCCCCGTCCGAAGTTTTGGCGTTCGATAACAACCCAAAAAACGGAGCACATCATGGAAAAAGAAACACACACCACAAACACTTACACTCAGCCACTTTGCAAAGCTTCCGAGAAATCTGAAATACTTCTTCACGCACAGCCCTATGATATTTCAGCAAACGGATTTTACTTTCACAACTTTGAAGAATATCAGCAAAAATCCTCTACACTTCGCAATGATTACGGCGCACCGGTAGAAGAATTTGAAATCCAGTTTATAGATGGTGATGATCTTGATTGTGCTCTCTTCAAAGCACTGGACATTCACCAAGGAAACTTCGACGCTTTTTTCACCGCTTGCGAGGAGTGGAATGAAGATCAGAAAATCAAAGTTATCATCGCTGTTGGCGAAGCAGGTTACAGCTTTGATCCACGCAAAGATGATCCAGATGATCCAGATGATTTTGACATTGAGCTTTATGAATTAGACTCCTTGCGCGATCTGGCAGAGCAATTTATCGAAGAAGGTCTGTTTGGTGAAATCCCTGAAAATATCCGGTTCTACCTCGATTATGATGCCATCGCTCGTGATCTTGGTATGGATTACAGTGAAATCCGCCTAAATGATACAAATTATATCTACAGGTGTTCGTAAATGCTTTAGCCCAAAAGCTCGCCTCGGTTTAATCAATCGAGGTGAACAACCTTAATTTTCAAAAATCACATATGTTGTGCAGGGTCTTGTTTATTGCCAAGCACGCGCACAATCAAAATGCCGTATTCCGTATTTTGATAGTAAACAGAATGTGACCGGTATTCATAGCGTAACAGCCCCGGTTTTATAAATCCGTAATTGCTTCCCCAGCTTTGATTGTCTGCCAGAATAATAAAGCAATCATGCAGGCCGGAAACATAATCTTGTGCAGTGTTTAAGCCAAAATTCAAAATAGAATATTCGTAAATACCGTCAATTTCATTTTCGGCTTTATTGGTGAGTTTATATTTTTCCATCCTGCTTCAATCTATCTTCTACGCGTTGCATAATATCAGGGATGGATTTTTTACTAATACCGCTGTTCAGGCCGTCTTCAATCAAAGAAAGCAATTCCTTTTCCGCAAGTTTTTTATCCTGATCACGGCGTATTAAATCCCGGAAATATTCACTATCATTCCCATAGCGACCACTTTCAATCTGGGTTTTCACCCATCCATCCATTGCATCGGGGATTGTAATCGTTTTACGTGTCATCACCATTATGTATTCCTTTCACAAAACTATCGTATGACAATAGTATGATTATTATCATACCTTGTTTTACAGGAAAAAGCTATAGAATTTGCAAAATCACATCTCCGGCTCGGAATGATCCCATTGCCAGTGTTGTTCTTGCTCCGGCTGGTGGCGGGGTGGTGGTAAAGTGCCATCCATATTTATGTAACGGGCAATATCACGGCGTAGGTCTTGCATTTGAAGATCATAGTTTTCCTTAAATGCGCAAATATGTGTTTGCAAATTTTGCCGTTCAGATAACTGGTGGTTTATCAGGGCTTGTTTCTCAAAACAATCACTCTGGAGACAAAGCTTTGCTTCTTGCTCATTATTCTTGTGAATGCTTGAATATTTCCCTGTTACACGCGCCCACAAACCGCCAAGTCCTTTTGGCAACCGCTCCATGCGCCGGATAGTTTCTTTTTGTTGACGGTTTTCTTGTTCTTTGGTTAATGCTTGTCGGGTTTCTCTATGTTGTTTTGTTAACGCATGTTTTTTCCGCAGTAGCAATTCCTTACCTTTTTCCGCAGATTTTCTG
>JAGLRU010000104.1 GCA_023136145.1 Alphaproteobacteria bacterium | reverse complement strand
GCATCGCGCACGGGATCTGGATTGCGGTGGCCGCGAGGTCTGGCTCGACTTCGAGATGCGTCGGGTGTACTGCAAGGCGTGCGGCGGCGGGATGCGGGATATCGAACGCGCCGTAACCTGCGAACCTTCTCTAGCGAAGACATTCGAAAACAACCGCAAAGTCGGCCCAAGAAACTGGCTCCGTGGAAAAACGGGCGACCAAATAAACGCCCTCGCTATGGCTACAGGCTTCAATCTCCGCAAGATCCTAAGATGGATCTTTTTGCGTCTGCTAGCCAAATGGTTTACGGTTCAAAAAATCATCACTCTTCAAACATACACTGCCTGAATATGGGCTTCTTTAGGGGCGACTAAATATTTAAATCACGATAAAAATTTTCGTGAGAACCTATTGCAACAAATGTAAGCGTGAGTTTGTCATCATCAACACTATACCCAATAAGTGTTAGTTGATTGACAATCTTGCACTTATGCACTTTGAGCCAAACTAGGCTACCTTTCTTTTGCTCTCCGATTTCAGGATCACTAATAATTTGTTCAAGAGCTTTATTTAACTCTTGGCGTTGATTTGCGTGCAGTTTCTTATAGGCTTTTTTAAATTTATTGGATTGAAATATCTGCATGGCATTTATTCAAAAGTAAATGATGTTACTTTACCATTTACCATTTCAGACTTTGCAGCTAAAACTTCTTTAATAAAAGACATCGGTAGATCAGGATTTTCTTCGCAAATTTTTCCGAGCATATAAAAATATTCTATTTGCTTTGGAACGGATCGCATGTTTATAGAAGCCAGCCTTTTTGCTTCTTCAATCATCGAATCTGGTAATCTTACTGTAGTTGCCATTTTTAAATTCCTTTCGTATCCCTATTATGTAACAAAAAGCGACAAAATGCAACAAAAATATACATTAACAATATAAGTACTTATAATTAAATGAAAAAATATAAGACTCACTTCAATAATTAGAAGATTGGGTGGTTATCCTGCATAATCTTTGTGTGGGAGGATTGTTTATGAACACATTGGAAGTTTTGCTTGCTCGTACTGGGTTATTTTTCCGTCTTTCCGG
>JAGLRU010000103.1 GCA_023136145.1 Alphaproteobacteria bacterium | reverse complement strand
GATTGCTTTGATTTTCCGCATATAGACATGCGACCCCTTTCGATACCCCTAATTTTCAAGGATTTTAGACCATAATTTTAATTTAGGATAAAGAAAAAACAGTTTTACGAAAGCTTGTTTTCATAAAAGATTGAAAGCTGCTGCACCAGCGTAGCAAGATGATCTACAATGCTGGAAAATAGAGCCTCTGATAGTGCATTAAAAACTGTTGTTATATTGTGAGTTATCACTTATAACTAATAGCAGGTGTTTAGATAATGCGTCTTACTCATTATGTGAACGGAGCATTGCAGAAACCACCAAAGAGTATTCTTTGTTAGGCAGTGATTCTTTTTTCAATTCTCTTAAAGCGGAATTTCTTAACGCTGTATTTGAAGTTCTATAACAGGCATTAATAGCTTTTTGTAGTTCTTGTATACGCTCATCGCGGCTTTCCAAAAGATTTGTTCTGTTGAGTTCAATATCATTAATTGTTTTTTCACCACGTTCACTACCATATTTAGAAAATAGCACAGAACCACAAGCATATAAATGTTCTTTGGGATCTTCCGAATACGGATCTACGTACGGAGTATCCTCATCAAAACTATCACTTTTCTTATTGTTACATTTCGCGCAAACGTAACCTAAATTTTCCCAATCAAACTCTAATTCTGAGTATTTACTTTTGGGCTTTATGTGTTCTACTTGCCCAAAATCCACATGAGAAATTCTGCTTTCACAATACATGCATTTATCATCTGATGCTTGCCGTAGAGCATTTTTATTTTCAGAATCCTTGTAATTCCTACTATCTAAAGCACTTGGCTTTGGACATGCAGGGCGATATATTCGTATCATTCGTTACCCTCTACAATATTTATTATTGCCTTAGGCATTAGCCTTTCCAAGCCAAGCTCTTGTAATTTGCCTCTCATGTTCTGAAATTCGTTATCAGTCATAACTTTTTGAGAGTATTCTTGGACGATTTCTTGCAACCTTTTTTCCGCCCATATAGGCATGGTAAAGGAAACACCTAATACTTCGTCCAGTATTTCCGTAGCTGTCTTCACCTGATGTTTAAAATCTAAAGGCTGGCTTACGACCTTCTTTCCCTCATCATAGGAAAGTACGTAAACTTGTGCATCCCTGACTGATCCAACGATTAATGGACTATGTGTAGAAACGATAAACCGAACATTAGGAAAAGCATCTAGTAAGTTTCCTAAAATTTTTCTTTGTAGTGTTGGATGTAAATGGTTTTCAATTTCATCAATAATAACGGTGCAAGCATCCTTATCTTCTGTAAGGAACATATAGATTTGCCATGCAATATCTATCAATGAAGAAATACCACCTGAAACTGTTTCCAATAAAAATTGATCCTCACCATCATTACAAATCGCAGATTCAACAGTGAAGTGCATAATTTAGAAGCAATATAGGTCAAATGGGGTTATCGAAGATTTCTTACAAAGGAGATTTTCGATGCCAAAGGCTTACCACCATCTGACCCGCGACCAAAGATGCCAGATTTATGCACTTTATAAAAGGGGTTTCACACAAGTTGCAATTGCCTCAGACCTTGGCGTAAGCCAAGGCACAATCAGCCGTGAATTGGCTCGTAACAACGGTTTGCGAGGCTATCGTTTCGGGCAGGCGCACCGCTTTGCAGTGCACAGATGCTCGGCAAGGAAGGGGGTGGCACGAGTGATGACGCCTTGCCTCATCGCACGTGTGGAGAGTTTTTTAACCGCGCGTCAATGGAGTCCTGAACAAATCTGCGGTGCGCTCTTTCACGAAGACGGCACGAAAGTAAGCCATGAGAGCATCTACCGGCATATTTGGGTGGACAAACGTGCGGGCGGAAAACTGTATCTGCACTTGCGTCAGCGAGGTAAGAAACGCAATAAACGTGGAGCAGCAACAGCAGGGCGAGGCTTGATCCCGGAGCGCATCGACATTGATGAGCGCCCCGCGATAGTGGATAAAAAATCACGTGTTGGCGATTGGGAACTAGATAGTATTGTGGGCGCAAAACACAAAGGAGCTATCACCAGCATGGTTGAGCGCAAAACGAAGCTGACCAAGCTTGTGCTGTTGAAAGAACGCACATCCAGTGCTACAAAAGCCGGCATTATCGCACGCCTTAAACCTCTCAAAGAACATGTTTTAACGCTAACATCTGATAACGGCAAAGAGTTTGCAAACCATGGAAAGATAAGCGAAAAACTTGATTCTGACTTCTATTTTTGTCACCCTTATCACAGCTGGGAGCGTGGCTTGAACGAGAACACCAACGGGCTGGTGCGACAGTACTTTCCCAAAGGTACGGATTTTGCTAAACTCACGCCGGAAGATGTGCAGCGCGTAGAAAATTTACTCAATAATAGACCACGCAAAACACTGGGTTACCATTCACCAAATGAGGTCTTCGATAAGCTCACAGACGCGTCACAAAATTATGCACTTGGTATGTGAACTTAGGTTATATAAAACCACCGTCATGCCTG
>JAGLRU010000102.1 GCA_023136145.1 Alphaproteobacteria bacterium | reverse complement strand
GTTTGATAAGTCATAGAAAGACTATATCATGTTTGATTCTTAATACGAAGTACTATACCACTAAAGGGATACAGACAACCGCTATCATTACTGGTAGCGGTTGTTTTTTGTCTATTGATTATCAAAAATGAAACAAAGCTAAGTTTTAACCTCAGTCGGAATTTTGTCCATCATTTGTTTAATCGCCTGTAATGCCATGGCGGTATATGGTGCGTCCGAACTGCCTTCTTTAGACAGTAAATTTTTGTAAATTGCTTTTCTTGTAGAAACAGGGATATCCGTTCTTAAAAGGGTTTGATATATACTCATTATTTTTTCGAGGTGCTCTTTTCGTCTTTCTACTAATTCCACCCTATTTAAATCCAGTATTTCTTTGGTGCTTATTCCGTGAGGTGTACCAAGATCGAAAATAAGCGTACCCATAAAAACAAGGTGTTCTACAGGATCAATAACATACGGATCAATTATTGCTTCAATAAGGGGGTCTTTATTTGATTTATTCTGGTTGCATATTTCGCAAGCTAAAGTCAGATTTTCCCATTCAAAAGATTTTTCTGGGGCAAGAGATTTTGGATATATATGCTCCACATCACCATGATGAATGTGCAGTAATTTACTTTCACAATAAGCACATTTCCCCTTTGTTTCCTCAATAAGGACAGCTTTTACTTGTAGATGCCTGTAGCGTGTTTTTTCGGTATTTGTTGGCTTCTCACCTCTAGCAAGTTTATTAGTCAAAGCTGTCGTCCAGCTTTCCTCTTTATCCTCTAGGATTTTTGGCTTTGGTTTTTTAGTAAGGCTTATCATTGTTGCTCCGCAATCTGCTTAAGTGCTTCTGGGTAATATTCTCCTAACCCAGCCTCATCAAGTTGGCGGCGTAGCCTATCTATTGTCTGCGTGTTTATTTCTTCAATTTTAAAATTATTTGCAATCGAATGTAATTCACTTTCTGCCCATTCCGGCAAGGTGACCGGAATACCAAGCACGTCCCTTAAAATCTCACTGGCCGTTCCAGCTTTATTAACATTATCTAATTTCATGGATGAAACACGGCTATTAATGCCAGTTTGAACCTGACTTTCAATTTCATCATACTTTAAAACATAAACCGCAGAGTCTTTCACAGAAGAAACAATAAACGGACTGTGTGTTGCTATGATAAATTGAGCCATGGGAAATGCAGACAGGAGTTTGCGCACCAAACTTCTTTGCATGGCTGGATGAAGGTGATTTTCAGGCTCATCGAAAATAACCACAAATTCTTCTTTGTCATGTGAGTACAGAAATATCTGCCATGCTAAATCGATGAGCGACATCAAACCACCGGAAGCAGCATCAAGAACAAAATTCCCCGTGTCTGTAACAATTACAACATCGGGAATTCGTACGCTTATATCTTTAAAACCTATGCTGGAAGGTAAAATTTTTGAAAGTATTTCTTTAAATTCACTAAAAAGCTTTTCCACCTCTGTGTCTTTTTGAACATATTCATTACCTGTTCCAAAAATGGCCATCGAAATTATAGCTTCTTTCATTCTGTATACCGCGCCATAGGGCGTATGTGCATTTTGATAGCGGCTTTTTGTTTCTGAAAAGTATGTATTATAGGCGCTTTCAGCTTTTATGGGGTTAGTTGGAATATTTTCAACCTGCTGATAGGCGGGTATAGGCCTGTGTGAACTGATATGGACACCTTGTACATTCTGAAGGTTTTGAATTGCTATTCTGTACTTAATATTTCCACTTTCAGGAACATTTAATAAAGATTCGTGACCGTTATCATAAATAAGATTTCCTATAGTATTTGGGATTTCTTCTTCTTTATTCAAAAGTTTGCGGAAAAGACCAAAAAAGAAACTTTTACCTCCTTCTTTTGAAATCATTGGTGTAGCAAGAAGCTGATTATCCCATCCAAAATGTTGCGCTAAAATTTTTAAAATAGTGCTTTTACCTGCTCCATTTGCGCCGGTAATAATTGTAATTTGAGGGTGGAATTCAATTTCTACAGAATTGAATTGCCGCCAGTTATCTATTTTTAATGATCTAAACTTCATAACTTCATTTCATTCAAGAGCTTAAAAAATGCTAAGCCTAATTTAAGCCTCATCCATTTTATCCTTAATAAAGAGTTTTAGAGTATTTGGCCAGATATTAACTTGTTGATCTTCAAACAGAATAGCTCTACTTTTAGGGCGTTGCTAGTAATTTGGCTGGCAATCGTGGCTTTGTAACCCTGCACGTAGCGGATGATGTGTCCGTTATCACATCGCTTCTCGGCTTATGTCCGGGAGGCGGCGGCGTATGTCCAAGCTTCGGCTAAAGGTTGTCTCGGTCGTCTACGTGCGATTTACAAACTCCCGGTCACCAGAGGAACTCTGGTGGCTTTTGTTTTAGATCGGGAGAAAGTAAGTGATACCAATTAGGGTTCATTGAACGATAATATCCAAGGGAACGATGTGATTGATCAGACAATATCCTGTTTATCTGCGTAGTGGTTCATGGCTTCACAAAGCTTGTTTTCTAC
>JAGLRU010000101.1 GCA_023136145.1 Alphaproteobacteria bacterium | reverse complement strand
TAAAGCCTTGATGTTGCCGGAACAAGAAGGGCTCCTCCTCCGCTTAATAGGTCAAATGTTCCTCCAAGATCGGTTATTATTCCTTTGGTTGACCAGTCAAGGGTGGTATAGGTGATATTTGTAGAAGAGCGCGTTTCAAGATGGCCGTAATTTCGGATAGTGATCGTATCAAAGGTAATTGTCTCGTTTATCGGGGTTCTGCCAAAGACCGCGTCGTTTAAATTATCATAGCTATTATTATCAATGGTCAAATCTCCGTTACTCTGGGCAGCTGATTTTGTATAGATGGTTCCCGCCCCGCCCATGTAGTAGGTTGAGGAATATCCGCCAAGTCCTCCGCGTGCCTGATACGTAACCGAGGAATCATCGGTGGTGTAATAGACAGCTATTCTTCCACCGCCACCGCCGCCTCCGACACGGCCATAGCTGCCTCCAGCTCCGCCATTGGCAGTGATTGATCCGGAGCTAGTGAGGGTACCAGCTGTAATCCAGATACTGCCGCCAGATCCTCCTCCGCCTCCACGGTCAGTACCGCTTGAAGTGGCTCCGCCATTAGCCCCATTAGCTGTAATTAAGCCGTTAATGGTGGCCGTACCAGCAACGGTTAGCTTAACCGCGCCCCCGCCGGCGCCCCCTAGGGTGGGTTCTCCACCGCCCGAGCCTAAATCAGTTGGGCTGGCTAGAAAACCGTAGCTAATGCCGCCGGCGCCGGTATTGCCATTTCCGCCGTCTCCGCCATAGCCTGCTCCTCCGCCGCCGATGGACACGCTTCCCGCTCCCGGGCCATAGGTTCTGCTGTAGCCTCTGGAGTTTACGTTGATGGTGCCGTAAATAGCGGCATCACCTGTCTGGACATCTATGTTAACAGTTCCCACAACAGCGCTTGTTCCAGCAGAGTGATTAATATTCGCTCCTGTATTAACGGTTAAGTTTCCATCATCGATGATTAAGGCGCCGTTAGTTATGGCATCGTATGTGAAGTTAAAAACAGGGCTTGTTGTTCCACTCGCGTTACCAAGGATCAAAGAATTGACTTTCGTTGAAGAGGGTAAATTGATTGTTCCGGTAAGATTAATCACAACATCATCCGCGTCTGTAGGGGTCCTGTCTAAATCCCAGTTAGCGGCGGTATCCCAGTCTGTTGATGCTGAGCCATCCCAGGTTATAGTAGCGCCGGCAAATACCCAGTTTGTGTTGTTACCTCCGTCTGTTGAGGTTGCCGCGTACATTGTCCTTCCGCCTGAGGCGTCTGAATAGCTTATGTTTATGTAGTCCATGTCATATAGTCCGTTCATCACCAAGCTCCAGGCTTCTGTCGTATCGGATTGAAGGACTATGAGATTGCCTAATGCTCCTTGTAAGTTAAAGTGTCCCCCGGCGTTTACTGTTACTGTATCAGCGTCATCTATTGTTATTGTAGTTCCCCCTGTAGTAGAGGAGAGTGTTCCTCCGTTTTGTACTGTTATACCTCCGTTAAAGTTGGTATCCCCTCCTAAAGAAAAGGTTCCTTCCTGTATTGTTAATGCTCCTGTTAATGTTAGAGTACCTGATGTAGTAGCTGTGTCTGATGCTTTGTTTACTGTAAGTGTTCCTGTGGGGAAGTTGTCTCCTGTCATTGTTATTGTCTGAGCACTTGTGCCGGAGAGGGTAACCGGCGCCGTTCCCTGATTAAAATCAGCGCCGACAGCTATATCACCCTGGGCATTGATAGTGCCGGTATTTACCTCACCATCGGTTAATGTAAGTGTGCCTGTAATAACCATTGTATCCCCTGATGTTATTGTAAGGATATCGGATACGTCTGTTGTTTTGTTGATCGTTACGTTGTTAAAGGCCTCTGTTGTAGCTACATTATAGGTCCCGTCTGTTATTCCTCCGAATGTTACTGTTCCTGTGTCTTCGTTAAAGGTCCCTCCTGATTTGGTGAAGTTGGTATCTACTCTAAGAGTGCCGTTTCCACATGTAAAGGTTCCATTTGATTGTATATAATCACCTGTAACGGTAAGGCTTTGTCCATTTACACTTGCTGTACCGTTTGTTAAGGTAAAGTCGTTGCTAAGGGTTACCGCTCCATCTGCCGTATAAGTGCTGTCTGAGGAATTAATTGTAAGGTTGTAGTATGGAGAGGGCGATGAAAGAAGATTAGTAGCAACTACTGTATCCGCATTGTAGGTTATTGTTCCTCCTGAGTTAGTCCATGTTCCGGCATTCTTTACTATGTCGTTTGTCGTATCGTCTGATTTGATTTCTAATGTTCCGCTTGAGATTGTGATAGTGTCTTCTGCGGCGTCTCCAAAGGTAACCACTCCTGTTCCTGTCTTTAATGTTCCTCCGTTTATTGTGGTATTGCCGTTTATTGATAATGCCTGGTCATTCGCATCCGGCGTTCCTGCTGTTACGGTGAGTGCGTTAGTCACTGTTAAAGCATCCTGTAATGTCCAGCCTCCGGATGAATTGTTAAACGTCACATCATAGAAGTCATCCGCTCCGGAGGATGAGGTTGTGATGGTTTTTCCTGTTGAAGAGGCGTCAAAAACTACTCTGCCTGAGTTAGGTGTAAATACGCCTGTTCCTGATATCTCCCAGTTACCCGCTACTGTGAAGGATGTATCATCCAATACGGCGGGGGCGGATAAGGTTCCTGCAGATACTGTTACATTGCCCGCCATATCTAAATTACATGAGGCGTCGCTTCCGTCAAGGGTTCCTCCACTTACAAGAACATTACCGTTTACATTAAGGTTATTGTCCTCTATATCAAATGTGCCTGCGGATTGTGTTAGGTTATTCGCTACTGTTAAGAAGGCCGTGGTAATGGCTGATTCACTTCCTACGGTTTCGTAGCTTGCCGGGTCATTCTGGTTATTGTAGGAAGTTGCTATCCAATCCGCGCTTCTTGCTGTGTTTGAAATGCGGACTTCGTCGATGAGACCATTAAAATACGCGTAATAACCATGATAACTTCGACCAAATTCCAATGGGTGTGAAGTATTATAAATTGATGTCACACCAGCATCAAATTTTGAACCTTCTAACGAACCATTTAAATAAACATACGCGTTTCCGTTTGCAGGAAAAACGCCCACGCCATAATATGAATTACCGGCAACTAACGCAGTTGATCCAGATACCTCCATACTTCTACCTGAACCAAGATTACCATCATCAGAAACCATAAAATAAACTGTTCCTGTTACTGCTAAACGATAAGCCCTATTATAAGTTGAATTATATTTACTAACTATTGACCCGGCTAATACATCTGCATTAAACCACGCAGAAACTGTAAGCGCACCCAAAGTATCATAATCACCTATACGCACATAATCATTACTCCCATCAAACTCCTGCCCTCCGTCTACCTGTCCGCCCTGCCCAGTAGCTGACACATAGTCATCACCGTCATTGTTGGTTGATGTTGAATCCTGGTATAGATCAAGGTTTCCTGTGCCTGCCTGTTCTTCATCCATATGCCAGACTCCTTTGTAATTAGAATCCCATACACCTGTAACATCCTGTTGAGATGAACACACGGCATTGCCATAGTACATGTAAAGAGTGGTATCACTTGACGCGGAGAGGGTGGGTACTTTTACCCACACGTAAAGCTCACCTGTAGCTGAGGTATACTTTTCTATTTCATGTGAGAGCTTGATTCCGTTTGATAATGTAAAGAAAATGTCATCTCCGTCTGCCTGGGCGCCTGCCGCGAGGTCTGCATCTGAAGCACGATATATTAACACAGGGAAGTTAGTCTGGTTTGTATTCGAAACCATGGAACTCAATATGGTTATTTGTTTCATGTAGCTCCATGACACCGTAGATAGTAATGTCAGGGTTCCTGAACCGGAATGTATAAAATTATAGAATGGCTTAAAGCCAACTGTAATACTCTGGGCTCCTGAGCCGTTAAACTCAACTGTTCCTGAGTTATGTGTAAAGCTGTCGGATGCATCAGCCCAGTTGCCTCCCACCGATAGTATAGCTGATGTTGAAGTAAAGGTTCCTCCTGAGAGTGTAAAGTTGCCGGAGACTGTTATATTTGATGAGCCTCCCGTAAAGTTTCCTCCTAATTGGGTTAAACTGCCTGCTGTAATGGTATTAGACCCTTGAGGTAGAGTGCCATTTGTTATTGTCAATGCGCCTGCAGCGCCTATTGCTCCATCTGGTGTATACGTGCTACCTGGGGAATTAATTGTCAGATTGTAATATGAAGAGAGTGATGAGAGAAGGTTTGTTGTTACTCCTGTTCCGGCATTATAGGTTATTGTTCCTCCTGAATTAGTCCAGGTTCCGGCATTTTTTACTATGTCAGTAGTTGTATTGTCCGATTCGATTTCTAATCCCCCGCTTGATATCGTAACCGTGTCTTCCGCCGCGTCTCCAAAGGTAATTACGCCTGTTCCTGTTTTTAATGTTCCTCCGTCTATAGTGGTATTGCCGTTTATTGATAAAGCCTGGTCATTCGCGTCAAGGGTTCCTTCTGTTAGAACTATATTATTTGATACTGTCAATTCATCCTGTAATGCCCAGCCTCCTCCCGAATTATTAAAAGTTACATCATAGAAGTCATCCGCTCCGGAGGATGAGGTTGTGATGGTTTTTCCTGTAGAAGAAGAGTCAAGGAGTACTCTTCCTGAGTTAGGTGTAAATATACCTGTTCCTGATATCTCCCAGCTACCTCCCGCTGTAAAGGATGTATCGTCAAGCGCTGCCGGAGCTGAGAGGGTTCCTGATGATACCGTGAGGTTACCACCTATATCAAGGTCGCAGGACGCGTCGCTCGCGTCAAGGATTCCTCCGTTTATAAGTGTATTACCTGTTACCGTAAGGTTAGATATTGATGTATCAAGTGTGCCATTTGTTAGAGTCAGGTCATTTGTTATTGTCAAATCATCCTGTAGTGTCCAGCCTCCTGAAGAATTATTAAACTTCGCATCATAGAAGTCGTCTGTTCCGGAGGATGAGGTTGTGATGGTTTTTCCTGTGGAAGAGGCGTCAAGGAGTACTCTTCCCGCGTTAGGTGTAAATATACCTGTTCCCGATATCTCCCAGTTACCCGCTGCTGTAAAGGATGTGTCATCAAGGGCAGTTGGAGCGGATAAGGTTCCCGATGATACTGTAACATTACCATTTATATCAAGGTCGCAGGACGCGTCGCTTGCGTCAAGGGTTCCTCCATTTATAAGTGTATTACCTGCTGCTGTGAGGTTAGATATTGATGTATCAAGTGTGCCATTTGTTAGAGTCAGGTCATTTGATACTATCAAATCATCCTGTAGTGTCCAGCCTCCTGAAGAATTATTGAACTTTACATCATAGAAGTCATCTGTTCCGAAGGATGAGGTTGTGATGGTTTTTCCTGTGGAAGAGGCGTCAAGGAGTACTCTTCCCGCGTTAGGTGTAAATATCCCTGTTCCCGATATCTCCCAGTTACCCGCTGCTGTAAAGGATGTATCATCAAGGGCAGTTGGAGCTGAGAGGGTTCCTGATGATACTGTGAGATTACCGCCTATATCAAGATCGCAGGATGCGTCGCTTGCGTCAAGGGTTCCTCCATTTATAAGTGCATTGCCTGCTGCCGTGAGGTTAGATATTGAGGTATCAAGTGTGCCATTTGTTAGAGTGAGGTCATTTGATACTATCAAATCATCCTGTAGTATCCAGCCTCCTGAAGAATTATTAAACTTCACATCATAGAAGTCATCTGCTCCGGAGGATGAGGTTGTGATAGTTTTCCCTGTTGAAGAGGCGTCAAGGAGTACTCTTCCCGCGTTGGGTGTAAATATCCCTGTTCCCGATATCTCCCAGTTACCCTCTACTGTAAAGGATGTATCATCAAGGGCAGTTGGAGCTGAGAGGGTTCCTGATGATACTGTAACATTACCGCCTATGTCAAGGTCACAGGAAGCATCACTTGCGTCAAGAGTGCCTCCGGTTACAAGGACATTACCGCTTACATTAAGGGTATTGTCGTCTATATCAAATGTGCCTGCGGATTGTGTGAGGTTATTTGTTACTGTTAATAAGCCTCCTGATTGGGTTCCTACAGTTTCATAGCTTGCCGGATCATTCTGGTTATTGTAGGAGGTGGCTATCCAGTCCACGCTTCTTGCTGTGTTTGAGACACGGACTTCGTCGATGTAGCCGTTAATTGTATTAGTATGATTGACGCCCATGCGAAACCCACCCCAAGCAGTTGCGCTATTCATAGTTTTCGAACCTACTAAAGCACCATTTTTATAGAAAAATCCTGTAGTTCCACCGTATTTGAAAACAAAGTGTTGCCACTTATTCAATTCTACTGTTCCTGCAGGCAATTGTGTAGGTGTGAGTCTATTGGTCTGGTCTGTTCCCACATACACTCCTCCAGTAGCTGTGGTATGGAACACAAAAGCTCCCCATGCATTATTAGCTATAATTTGTTGATTATAATTTGTACGAGTTAAAGGATAATGCCACCACGCCACAGAAAAATTAGTTGGTGTCCATGTTAAGCCAGAAACAGTAATATAATCATTGCTTCCGTCAAACTGCTGCCCTCCATCTACCTGGCCTGTTTGTCCTGTAGCAGAAATATAATCATCTCCGTCATTATTGTTTAATGTTGAATCCTGGTATAAGTTGGCTGTTCCGGTTCCTGCCTGTTCCTCATCAAGGTGCCAGACTCCTTTGTAATTAGAGTTCCATACACCTGTCACATCCTCTTGAGATGAACATGTGGCGTTACCATAGTACATGTAAAAGGTGGTATCACTTGACGCGGAGAGGGTGGGGACCTTTACCCATACGTAAAGCTCACCTGTCGCTGAGGTATACTTTTCTATTTCATGTGATAGCTTGGTTCCGTTTGATAATGTAAAGATAATGTCATCTCCGTCTGCCTGGGCATTTGAGGCAAGGTCTGAGTCTGAGGCACGATATATCAAGACAGGGAAGTCAGTCTGGTCTGTATTTGAAACCATGGAACTTGATATGGTTATTTGTTTTCTGTAGCTCCATGCCGGAGATAATGTCACTGTGCCTGAGCCGGAGTGTATCAAATTATAGAATGGCTTGAAGCCGATTGTAATGCTTTGGGTTCCTGAGCCGTTAAAGTCAACAGTTCCCGAGTTATGGGTAAAGGTATCGTTTACATCAGACCAGTTGCCTCCTACAGCTAATGTAGCTTGAGTTGAAGTAAATGTTCCTCCTGAGAGTGTAAAGTTGCCGGAGACTGTGATATTTGATGAGCCTCCTGTAAAGGTTCCTCCTGATTGGTTTAGACTTCCTGCAGTAATCGTATTAGAGCCTTGAGGTAGAGTACCGTTTGTTATTGTCAATGCGCCCGCGGCGCTTATTGCTCCATCCGGTGTGTATGTACTCCCTGATGAATTAATTGTCAGATTGTAATATGAACAGAGTGATGAGAGAAGACTTGTTGTTACCTCTGTTGCCGCGTTATAGGTTATGGTTCCTCCTGAATTAGTCCAGGTTCCGGCGTTTTTGACTATGTCTGTTGTTGTATCGTTTGATTCTATTTCTAATGTTCCGCTTGATATTGTGACAGCATCTCCCGCGGCGTCTCCAAAGGTAACCACTCCTGTTCCTGTCTTTAATGTTCCTCCGTTTATTGTGGTATCGCCGTTTATTGATAAAGCCTGGTCATTCGCGTCAAGGCTTCCCAATGTTACAGCTATATCATTTGATATTGTCAATTCATCCTGTAATGTCCATCCTCCTGATGAATTATTAAACTTAACATCATAGAAATCATCCGCTCCGGAGGATGAGGTTGTAATAGTTTTCCCTGTTGAAGCCGCGTCAAAGAGTACCCTTCCCGAGTTAGGTGTAAATATACCTGTTCCTGATATCTCCCAGCTACCTCCCGCTGTAAAGGATGTGTCATCAAGGGCAGCCGGGGCTGAGAGGGTTCCCGATGATACTGTAACGTTACCATTTATATCAAGGTCACAGGACGCGTCGCTTGCGTCAAGTGTTCCTCCGTTTACAAGAAGGTTTCCGGTTGCGATGAGGTTATTTGTGGAGGTGTCTAATGTACCGCTTATTACGGTAAGATCGTTACTGACAGTTATAGCTCCATCTGATGTATAGGTGCTTCCTGAGGAATTAACTGTAAGGTTATAGTATGAAGAAAGCGCTGAGAGGAGGTTTGTTGTTACGCCTGTTGCCGCGTTATAGGTTATTGTTCCTCCTGAGTTAGTCCATGTCCCCGCGTTCTTCACTATGTCAGTTGCCGTATTGTCTGATTCTATGTGAAGGTCTCCGCTTGATATTGTAACAATGTCTTCCGCCGCATCTCCAAAAGTTACAATACCTGTTCCTGTCTTTAATGTCCCTCCGTTTATTGTGGTATCGCCGTTTATTGATAAAGCCTGGTCGTTTGAGTCAAGGCTTCCCAATGTTACAGCTATATCATTTGATACTGTCAATTCATCCTGTAATGTCCAACTTCCTGATGAATTGTTAAATGTTACATCATAGAAGTCATCCGCTCCGGAGGATGATGTTGTGATGGTTTTTCCTGTAGAAGAGGCGTCAAAGACTACTCTTCCTGAATTAGGCGTAAATATGCCTGTTCCTGATATCTCCCAGTTACCTCCCGCTGTAAAGGATGTATCATCTAATACGGCGGGGGCAGATAAGGTTCCGACTGATACTGTTATGTTACCGTCCATGTCAAGATTACATGAAACATCGCTTGCGTCAAGGGTTCCTCCGTTTACAAGAACATTACCACTTACATTAAGGTTATTGTCCTCTATGTCAAATGTACCAGCGGATTGCGTTAGGTTATTCGCTACTGTTAATGAGGTTGCTGATTGACTTCCTACGGTTTCATAGCTTGCGGGGTCATTTTGGTTATTGCAGGAGGTAGATATCCAGTCCGCGCTTCTTGCTGTGTTTAAGATACGGATTTCGTCCATAGAGCCATTAAAGTATCCGTATGATCCTCCGCCAATTTGATAAGGCGCATATACAGTTGTTTTTGGTGATGTAAGGCCGGTATGGATTGCACTGCCATTAAGATAAATGGTAGGGCGTTTATTACTATAAACCACCATGATATAATTCCAATCACTGCCGATAGTAGCGCTATATACCGCAGTTGCCGGCATATAGCCACTGCCATGTTCATAAACAGAAATCCCGTTTGTTCCAACAGATAATCCAGCTCCAGCGTTTGCACCTTCTTGAGATGCACCAAATGCATATTTTTGACCACTTATTCCAACTGTCCCAGATGTTGATTGCGCGTCTATTTGGTGGGTAACCGATGTTTTCATCCATCCACCGAAAGTAAAATTATTAGTTGGTCTACCGGTAGTGCCTACGGTTACTATGCCATTTGTGCCATTAAAAGTATCTGCGCCATCTATTTGTCCGGTGGCATCTTGGGTTACCCCACCGGAGATATTTCCATTGTTAGCGTTCGAGGTTGAATCATAAATAGTTCCTGATGTTTCATCCAAATGCCAAACTCCTACGTAATTGCTATTCCATACACCTGTTACATCCTGTTGAGATGAACACGCCGCGTTGCCATAGTACATGTAAAGAGTGGTATCGCTTGACGCGGAGAGACTGGGTATCTTTACCCATGCGTAAAGCTCACCTGTAGCTGAGGTATATTTTTCTATTTCATGTGAAAGCTTGGTTCCGTTTGATGATGTAAAGACAATGTCGTCTCCATCTGCCTGGGCATTTGAGGCGAGGTCTGAATCTGAAGCACGATATATCAAGACAGGGAAGTCAGTCTGGTCTGTATTCGAAACCATGGAACTTGATATGATTATTTGTTTTCTGTAGCTCCAGGATGGAGATAATGTCACTGTGCTTGAGCCGGAGTGTATCAAATTATAGAATGGGCTAAAGCCAAAAGTGATACTCTGGGTTCCCGCACCGTTAAAATCAACAGTTCCTGAATTATGTGTAAAGCTATCGTTTGTATCAGACCAGTTGCCTCCTACAGCTAATGTAGCTTGAGTTGAAGTAAATGTTCCTCCTGAGAGTGTAAAGTTGCCGGAGACTGTGATATTCGATGAGCCTCCCGTAAAGGTTCCTCCTGATTGGGTAAAGGATGCAGCTGTGATTGTGTTCGCACCCTGCGTAAAGGTGCCTCCTGCCTGTGAGTAAGCGCCGATTGTAATAGCTGTTGATAAGGTAATGGTTCCTGAATATTCGCTTCCTATGGTAAGACTGCCTCCTGACCAGGTGCCCAGGCTATCAATAGTGCAGTCTTTATCCGGGTCATCACCTGTAGTTCCGTTGAAGGTTACGGCTTGAGTGGTTGTGGGGACAGCGTTTCCATCCCAGTTGTCCGCGGTTGACCAGTTGTTACCCACTCCGCCTCCGTCCCAATCAGGGTCTATTTCAAGATTTAAGTTGCCTCCTGAGTCAACACCCCTCGGAATTATTACGGGGTTATAGCTATGGCAGTCGGATACATTTACCCTGTCCAATGTATAGTTATCTGTTTGGATATCAAGATACCAGGGATTGTCTTGGGTATGTGATCTAAGTTTTATGTAGTATTCTTCAGGGCCTATGTCAGGAGAGCCTATAATGGTTAGGCTGTCCTTGAAGGTGTAGGTTTCACCTTCTTCAAAATATATTTCTTTATCGGGAACAATACATTCAAAGTTATGGAAGGTTATATCACCATATAAATACGCGGGAGTTTCCCCTGTTAGAACTACTTTTGAGGCTTCTAGTGTTAAATGCGCGTCTTGCGGATAGGCAATGGATCCCCAGCTTGCAGGCGGACCTCTAACCGACATGTTTGTTCCATTTCCTGAACATTCAAATATTTCTATCTCTCCATTTAGTCTTGTTATATGGATATCTGTTGTATCAAGTGTTAACGCTTTTCCGCTTTGTCCAAACCTGTCTGATATAAGATTGAATTTTGAGGCGGTTAATATTACGAGCTCTTTCGCATCTATTGTGCCGTTCGACTTTAACGTAACACTGCCTGATACCAGATAACTTATTTTAAAATCTTCCCCTTCTATTACCGCGACATTTCCGGTTATTTCGGAAGTATCTATTAAAATATCATTCGTTGTTTTGTATATTTCTATTTCGGGGGCATATGTATCTACAAGAAAAGATGATGCTATAAGGCTGAGTGTGTCTGCTTCTAATGGGGTGGCGGTTAAATCTTTTATCCCTCCGAATGGGCTTTCAAGTGTGAGGCTGGCTTCTTTGTTGTATCTTAACGTATCGCCTCTTGCGGTTTTTATTATGTTTACTTCGCCTTCTTCTGATTTCTCCGTTATCTCAAAATTACCGGAGTTATGGATATAGTATGGATTGCCTTCAATGCTTGAAGGCTCTCTCGTTTCTCCTATTTTTATATATCCTCTGTCTGTAATTATTTTGCCGGACAGAGTCATTACGCCTGAACCGTCTATATAAACATTACCGTCTTCTTTCGCTTCTATTGTTCCCGCTGTCTGGCTAAAACTACCTTCCCCATCTCCGTCATAATCAGCAAACAGTCTCGTATCTCCAGCGTTTGATGTTACATTCGCTCTGACTGTTACGGAGTTTTTCGCTAAAATTGTTATTGAATTTTCAGCCGTCAGGTCGGCAGTTGCTTCTACTGTTATATTTTGAGGTACACTTTCTTC
>JAGLRU010000100.1 GCA_023136145.1 Alphaproteobacteria bacterium | reverse complement strand
ATGTGGAACGAGATGCGTGAAAAGTTCTTTCACAACATTGTTTTTGATTCCATGGAAGCCGTGGAAAACAAACTTTGTGAAGCCATGAACCACTACGCAGATAAACAGAATATTGTCCGGTCAATTACAGCATTTCCATGGATAAACTCATTCGATGAAGGCTAATTGGTATTAGCTATCATTACTGAGTTCTTTTCCGTCAAAGACGGAACTGCGGAAAACCATTATCTCTAAGCTTTGGTTTCCTGTTGAAATATTGTCCTTTAAAAATTCTTGGGCATCCTTCCTTTCTCCGTCTTTATACATCCCCATTAATATATCCCCTTTTTTATAATCATCAGAAAAGGGGCTTTCGATAATTAATTTAGCAATCAAACCTCCTTCATTGCCTTTCCACTTGAGTTTTTTTTTCTCGATTTCAAAAGCCTTTGAGACTTCTCCACTTAAATCAATAAAATAACCCCCTTGGGCACCGTAGTTACCAATTTCAATTTCAAATTTTTGTTGCATGATTTGACTCTCCCATTGCAAAGGCCTGCCTGAACAGACTGTCCATAATTTAAATACGTTAATGCTAACAGTGTGATCGAGTTATGTTTCAAAGTCAAATAATAAAGTTCTGTCAACTGGTAAGGATAATTAAGCTCGCTTTTTTTTCTTACTTTTAACCACTTTTAGAGCTGGACGTTGTGCGAGGTGCTTAAGGGATGATCTTCCCGCATAGCGGCCGGAGGGACCCAGTTCTTCTTCGATGCGGATTAACTGATTGTATTTGGCGATCCTGTCTGAGCGGGAGAGGGAGCCGGTCTTGATTTGTCCGGCGTTTGTTGCAACGGCGAGGTCTGCCAGCGTGCAGTCTTCTGTTTCGCCGGAGCGATGGGAGAAAACTATGCCGAAGCCTGCTTTTTGAGCCATTTGAACCGCGTTCAGAGTTTCTGTCAGCGTGCCGATCTGGTTGACTTTCACCAGAAGGGCGTTGGCGGCTTTTTTGTTTATGCCTTTTTTGAGGCGGTCGGTGTTGGTAACGAAAAGATCGTCGCCTACAATTTGGATTTTGTCGCCGAGGCGTTTGGTTAGTTCGATCCATCCGTCCCAGTCGTCTTCCGCCATGCCATCTTCAATGGATACGATGGGGAATTTTGCCGTCAGTTTTTCGTAAACTGAGATTATCTGATCTGAAGTCAGGATTTTGTTTTCGCCTTTAAGATGATACTTGCCTTTCTTAAAAAATTCCGTTGAAGCAACATCCAGAGCAAGAACAACATCATCGCCGGATTTATAACCGGCGGATTTAATAGCTTTCTCAATAAAGCTAAGCGCTTGTTCCGCGTTCTTAAAGTTGGGAGCGAACCCACCCTCATCCCCAACAGCTGTATTTAATCCATTTTCTGAGAGAAGTTTTTTAAGACTATGAAATATCTCGGAACCCATACGAATGCTTTCGGCTGAAGTGACCGCTGACACTGGCATAATCATAAATTCTTGGAAGTCTAAACCATTGTCGGCGTGCGCACCGCCATTGATAATATTCATCATCGGAGTAGGCAGAAGGTGAGAGAAAGAACCGCCAACATAACGATAAAGCGGCAGGTTCAGCGCGTTCGCCGCAGCATGGGCGGTAGCTAGACTCACGCCCAGAATAGCATTTGCTCCAAGGCGTCTTTTATTTTCTGTCCCGTCCAGATCGATCATCATCTGGTCGATAAGCATTTGTTCGGTTGCATCCATACCTGCAAGCGTCTCGAAAATTTCTGTATTGACGGCATCGACGGCTTTTTGCACACCTTTGCCGTGAAAACGTTTTTTTGTGCCATCGCGTTTTTCAACTGCTTCATGCGCTCCTGTGGAGGCACCTGAGGGAACAGCGGCGCGTCCGACGACTCCGCTTTCAAGCATGACATCTAC
>JAGLRU010000010.1 GCA_023136145.1 Alphaproteobacteria bacterium | reverse complement strand
TACAACCCATGAGCAAGTGGTTTTACTAAAAATAATATTTAACTGTTTAGTTCAGCAGTGTAGAGGAAGGGATTAATATCAAATTTTTCCGGTTCTTTTGTTCAGATATAACTAGAATTATTAGAAAATTCAATTCTAATGAAATTGTCATGGGGTTGTTAGGGGCAGCAGGAACGCTCCCCTGACTGGTGATTAATCTTGCAAAAGATTATGCATGGGTTTGGTACAGGTGGGAGAGGCACGTCTCCAAATCCTGTTCATGGGTTCCAAGGGGCAGCGATGCGCTCTTTGGTTTCAATGAAATTGTCATGGAGGTGTTGGAGGAGCACGAAGGCTCTTCTAACGAGTGGTAAAACGGCGATACGTTTTGATGGTGCGTAAGGTTGGGCACATTGTGCCCCGAAGCGCCATATGCTAGAGGGATGAAACGGGAGAGCGCAGCATCTCCTTTTCCAAGTTGGTGTGTAGTACACACACAGCTTGCGGTCTGTCTTAAGCCCTAAAAACGCCATCAAAAACCAAAAGCGGAACTAAATTGGAAAGGTAGTCAGATCAGAGATAGTTCGAACCCGAAATATCACGGACAGTGGAATTTTTACATCCTGTCAGATATCCTCCTTACCAAGAACGCTGAAACAAAAAAATGGCTCCGATGATATGGAGCCATAAAGTTTCAAAGATATTGAAAAATCAATAATCCTCCGCCAACATAATTGTAAGAACACGGATTGTACAAGTTACATCAGCCGGATTATTACTTCCGTATTTTACATTTTGATCGTAATAGTCGATCTTCCAGAAAATTTTCTGACCGTTATAATCGAAAGCTCCAAAAGCATGTTCACCGTGCGGATCGTTATCCTCGGTAAAATCATCATAATCCCGTACCTTTGCCGCGATGATGATCTGATCTTCTGGTGAAAGGCTCATGATGCTGTGCGTCATGTAAATTTGACAGGGAACTTCGAGCTTACCAAAGATGGGCATCATTACATATTGGCGGCAAGCATCGTTTAAAGCAGCAATTTTAAGAGTTTCAGAATTTAAATAAGTCATGGTTTCCTCCATTGGTTTAAAATTTGAGGGATAAGAAAAAGCCCACCTAAACGGTGGTGGGCATGTTTTCTTTTTCAGCGGTATGAAAACCGCGGTAACCGTATTTTTGGGCAAGTTCAGAAAGATTGCCTTTGCTCTGATAGGTGCGTCTCCAGCTTAAAGGCTTGTAATACCAGCACTTACGCTTAGCATTCCACATCAGACCTGCGGCTTTTAGGGCATCTTTATTGCTCTTTGTATCGCCGCTAACCCATATCCAGTAGCCAATTAAAGCGATATCCAGATTACGGAGCTTCAGAAGTTCTTGCAGCTTGTCCATGAGTTCCTGTTCAATATCGGGCTTGTACTTGTATTCACGGTCTTCGCTGCGTTGTCCGTGACAGGATTTCAGAGCCGTCTGATATTGAGCGTTGATTTCTTTCATGATATCCGCATCGCCGCCTAGATCGGGATGGTTGTCTTTGGCAAGATTGCGGTAACGTATTTTGATTTCTTCTACTGTCTTTAGATGTTCAAAATAAATGGTCGTGTTCATGGCGTTTGCCTCCTTTTCGTGTTGATGGAAGGCGAACAGGCACGGATCACTTTAGAAAAAAAGCAATAGCCAACACGGATACTTGGAGCGGGCAGCGCTATTGCTTTTTTTCTGTGTCCGGGCAGCATCCATCATGAAACGCAAAAAGGTGCAAATAGCCCACTGAACTTGCTACGCCATTTTCTTTGGACATCCTTTAGATCAAGAGAAATCAAGGCTTTAAAAACAATTTTGCCCGACACGCCCAATTCTGCGCACGCGCTGCCATATCATTGGTAAAGAACAACGCATCAGACAGGAGGCTTTTATGAATCAAATTATCGACACAAAAACGCCGGATATCATCGGTTCTATACCGGATATAAACGGAACGATTGGAGCAGCCCTGACACTTAAAGATCAACGTGAATCCTCAAGATTAATCGAAGAACAAGCAGGACTGGCTTTTGATATGATACAAGGTGAAAAAATTACCCGCCTTAACGCTGATATCGAGGACATGCAAAGTACGGTTCAACGTTCAAAACAGGCCATAGACGAACAAGAGAAAATACTCTTTGCTACGAGTCCAACAATCAAAGCAGTTAATATCCGCAATGAACGAACGCAAAACAAAACATCGTTACAGTTTCTAATCCGTATAAAAGATTTTACCGTTGGATTAGGATGCTTATGTCTTGGCCTTATTGTTGTTCTAATGGGAGCAACAAATGTCTATTCCATTATCATGGCTTCGGGCACGCCGGTCTTTTTGGATGAACCACGTCTTGCCATGATGCTGTCCGGTCTTCTTCCAATTGGCAGTATCGCATTTAAGTTTTTCAGCTCTACTCTATCAAACGATAAAGTCAAAAAACACTATACAATTGCATTATACGGAGCTTCTGCCACCTCTTTACTGATATGGGTCATTCTGTTCGGCATAACATTTGGCTCTGTTGCTTCAGGATTTGATTGGGATAATCTTGGCACAGATAGCAATATGAACATAGATACAGCCTTTACGGTTATTCAATTATTGGCAGAAATGCTGGTGGGAGCTACGTTGTTTCAGGTTGCGGGTGATATCTGGGCAACATATGCACCAACGACAATGGTTCCTAATCCAGCCTATGAAGAGCGAAAGAAAAATCTGAAACTTTTACGTGCTGATCATGGGCAACGAACACAAGATTTTACGCGAAACCGTGCACATCTTGATGCTTTGAAA
>JAGLRU010000001.1 GCA_023136145.1 Alphaproteobacteria bacterium | reverse complement strand
CGCGGACTTAGACGGGGACGGGACGATAGGAGAAGCCGGGGTCGATGGTGAAGATGGTACGGGGTATGGGGGTAGTGATATTTTCATTTGGAAAGCTGCCGCAGCAGACGGTATCAATGCTGTTACCGAAGGCAGCCGCAGTGAGGATATTGTCTATCCGAGCCAAAGCAGTGTTGCCCTAGCCGATGGGACAACGTATTACTGGAGAATCCGGTTCTACGATGCCGGCGGCGCCGAAGGGGCCTGGAGCCCGGATGGCGGCAGCGCGAATTATTTTAAAACCAACACGGTCCCGAGCGCGCCGACGACACTCTATACTCATGATACCGACGCTTCTGCCGGCGATGCCAACCCGACCGACATTACCGCAACCAATCCGCATTTCTCCGCCGTCTACGATGACGCCGATACATCCGACAAAGCCACCGGCTACTATGTAGAGGTCGACGATGACAGCGCCTTCGGCTCGCCGATCTGGCAAACCACTGACCCGCAACACATCCTCTCTGAGCGTTTAGGGGGGGCAAGCACTGATAGAGGCTATGCCGTTACCACCGACAGCAATAACAACATTATTGTGACAGGATATGTTTGGGCTACTGCGGACTTAAATGGTGACGGGGACACAAATGATGATAATGAATCGAGTGGAGGAGTGTATGGGTCAAATGATGATGTTTTCATTTCGGTGTTCAACGCGTTCGGGACGCACCAATGGTCAGAGAGGTTAGGGGGGGCAAGCGATGATAGCGGCTATGCAGTCACCACTGACAGTAATAACAACGTTATTGTGACAGGAGCTGTTTATGGTACGGCAGACTTAAACGGGGATGCGGATACGGGGGATACGGATGAGGTTGTTATTGCGCCGTACGGCAGTGATGATATATTCATTTCGGTGTTCAATTCGTCGGGCACACACCAGTGGGCACAACGCTTAGGAGGGTCAGGCATTGATTCGGGCAGGGCTGTCGCTACTGATAGCAATAACAATATTATAGTGACAGGGTTTGTTAAAGGCACGGCGGACTTAAACGGGGATGGGGATACGGAAGATACAGATGAAACGGCCGGCGGGGTGTATGGGGTAAATAGCAGTAATGTTTTCATTTCGGTGTTCAATTCATCGGGGACGCATCAGTGGGCAGAGAGGTTAGGGGGAGGATTCAATGATTACGGCTATGCCGTTACCGTCGATAGCAATAACAACATTATTGTGGCCGGAAGTATTTATGGCACGGTGGACTTAAATGGGGATGGGGACACAGGTGATGATAATGAATTGTTCAGCGCGCCGTATGGAGATTATGACATTTTCATTTCGGTGTTCAACGCGTCCGGGACACATCAGTGGGCAGAGCGCTTAGGCGGGGCAAATTATGATCACGGCTATGCCGTTACCGTCGACAGTAATAACAACATTATTGTGGCCGGAGGTATTTATAGCACTGCGGACTTAAACGGGGACGGAGATACAAGTGATGATAATGAAACGGCTGGCGGGGTGTATTCTTATAGTGATGTTTTCATTTCAGTGTTCAATTCATCGGGCACGCACCAGTGGTCAGAGCGTTTAGGGGGGACAGATTTGGATTACGGCAATGCCGTCACCACCGACAGCAATAATAACATTATTGTGACAGGGTATGTTAAAGGCACGGCAGACTTAGACGGGGACGGAGATACAAGTGATGATAATGAAACGGCCGGCGGGGTATATGGGGCAAATACCAATGATATATTCATTTCGGTGTTCAATGCGTCGGGCACGCACCAGTGGTCAGAGCGTTTAGGGGGGGCAAGCACTGATTACGGCAATGCGATTACGACAGACAGCAATAATAATGTCCTGGTGGCGGGGTATGTTGTTGGAAACGCGGACTTGAACGGAGATGGGGATACGGAAGATACAGATGAATCAGCCGGTGGGGTGTATGGGATAAGTACCTATGATGTCTTCTTCGCGAAATTCAGCCCACTTGGCGGACCGTATCCGATTGCGACGCCTCTGGACGAAAACGCCCGCAGCACGGATATCATCTACAGTTTTGACGGCAACGCCGGGGCGCTGGTGGATGATACCACCTACTACTGGCGCATAAAGTTCTACGATCAAGGCGGGCTTGAAGGCGCCTGGAGCGCGTGGGAGTCGTCAGATAATTACTTTACCAAGATTGCGCCCAACACCGCGCCGGAGATCACGTTGTTAACCGCCGCGCAGACGAGCACGACGGCTGTCACGATCAGCTATACCGGCGCCGACGACGAGGATGACACGGTTACTTACATCGGGGCGAGTTGCCAATACTCCCTGGACTCCACCGACGGCAGCAATGGAACATGGGACACGATGTCGACCTCCGAGACGACCGAGGACTTTACCAGCGGCGGCGCGGCGCTGACTTATGTATGGAACGTGACGACCGACCTGCCCGATACGGACGATGACGAGGTCTGGGTCCGCATCAAGGTTGAGGACGCCTCGCTTGAGTCGACGCAAGTCGCCGGCTCTTTCTCGCTTGACACAGTCGAACCGACGGTCTCTTCGTCGAGCGTCGCGTCGAACAATGCGCTTAACACGGCCTACGCGAAAGACGCCGACCTCGTCATCTTCACCATCAACTTCGACGAGGCCGTGACGCTCGTGACGGTCAACTCGACGTCCGATGCGGCCAATATCGCGACGGGGGTTACGACGGAGTTCGATATTTCTTCGAACACGAGCGACACGATCGAGTTCACCTGTGCGACGGGCGACACCGGCGCGGTCACGATGACGACGATCAATATCACGGTTGAGGACGCCGCGGGCAATGAACTGAACTTCACGTCGATCTCGCCTTCGGGGTCGGTTACGGCAGATACTACGTCTCCATCAGCCTTTACGGTCGGCTCAGCTGTGACGACGGGCGGAACGGTTGCCGCCGGCTACTGGAATGCCGGCAATACGGATATAACTGTCAGTGTGCCCATTGATGTTGCCGGTACTGATTCCAGTTTAGTAGACGGTAGCGCGCGGCTTGAATTCAAAAACGCGACAGGTTCTTATGTGGATTTAGGTTCGGCTTCTACCATAACCTCGGCCGAGAGAGCAGCCCAGACAAAGGACATTACCATAGATGCCGCGACTATGGAGGCATTAACAGACGCCTTTGGCGAAGGAGAAACACTAACCTTCAATGCCAGGATAACTGATGCAGCGGGCAATGAAACCGAAGGTACCGCCAGCGCGACCACAATATTCGTAGACCAGACCGCCCCAACCGGTCAAGATACAGTCTTTGCTGCAAATGTCACTAAGCAGGGCGGATCCACTGTTACCATTATCAGCTCAGGTGACGCGACGAATAATATCTGGTTCGCCCCTTCAGGCACGACTATATTTGTTGCCGGCGTAACCATGACTACTGTTGCCGGTGACGCAACCTCAATCCTCGCCCCGGTAACCGCGGGAGAATATAAATTATTTGTCATTGATGCCGCGGGCAACTGCTCCAGCGCGTCTGCCGCTACCTTAACCGTGGATAACACCGGTTATGTCATCTGGGTTGCCTCTGCCGCGGGGAATTGGTCAACAGCCGCTAATTGGTCAACCAGTGTGGTGCCTGCCGCCGGTGACGACGTCGTATTTAACGGCGCATCTACCGCCAACTGCGCGGCGGATACGGTCAATAATAATCTGGGCTCGATTAAGTTAGATACCGGCTATACCGGAACAGTGACCTTCTCCAAGAATGCCGTATCCTCAGGCATGAGCCTAACCCTTACAGGAGACATTACTGTCAATGATGGTAACTTAGTCTTTGAAGGCGACACCGCTGTTGACTCCTATCCCGCTACCCCTGAAATCGACGGAACAGGCTACACCATCAATGCCGCCAACATCACCATTGCCTCCGGCGCGAGTATGAATGTGGATGGGATGGGGTTTGCGGCAGGTGCTGGGCCGGGGGTTGGAGGATGGAATATATCTGCTACCTATGGAGGTCTGGGAGGGGGAAATAATAAATCTACCTATGGCTTAGTTACGAACCCTACCAGTTTAGGTAGTGGAGGCTATGGTGCTGGTGGAGGGGCTATTATTCTTAATGTGACCACTACTCTAACTGTTGATGGGACCCTGTCAGCCAATGGAATCAGTCACGATAATGGTTCTGGCTCTGGAGGTTCCATAAATATTACTGCCGGCACTCTTTTGGGCTCAGGGACGATTGAGGCTAAAGGAGGAGTACACCTGGATGCGAACACTTTTGGAGCAGGGGGTGGAAGAATTTCTTTGGTCAATGTTTCCAGTTTTTCTTATTCGGGAAAGATTTTGGCTGGATCAAGTGATGCTTATGATGGTCACCCAGGAACCATTGCCTTTCCTGCTAATTTTGACTTAGTAGTTGGCGGAGCAGGAAACTCAACAGAGATCATATTAGGAACTGATTCTACTCCCTATGCTTACGCATTTAATTCTATCACTATTAATGACGGAGGAATTCTAAGGGTAGGAGGCAATCCTTTGCTTAATGTTGTAGATGGTGTAGCTCAAGGAACCTCAGCTACCATTTCAGTTACTACCAATATCACCATCAATACGGGAGGAATCTTGACTGCGGATCAATTGGGATTTGAAAGATTTGCTAAGCCTCCTGGAGGCGGACAATGGGACATAGGGGGTACCTATGGAGGGGTAGGTCATAACAACACCAAACCCAGCTATGGCTCAGTAACTAATCCTATTAGCTTAGGAAGTAACGGATATCGGTATGCTTCCGGTGGAGGGGCCCTTATTCTTGATGTAACCGGCACCTTGACGGTTGATGGAACCCTATCAGCTAATGGAGGAGAGGAGAGCAATTCTTCTGCTTCCGGAGGTTCTGTAAACATTACTACCGATACCATTTCTGGTTCAGGGACAATTGAGGCTAAAGGAGGGACAGCACTTTTTTATGCTGGTGGCGGAGGAAGAATTAAGATTGAATATTCCACTAAGGGAGGAACCAATCCCATTGATTCTGATAAAGTTTATGCCTATGGCGGTAGCGGTAACGGGAAAGGCAGTGCCGGAACTATTGTCCTTAAGGATCCCGCTACGCAGACGTATGGCGACTTAATTGTTGACGATAATAGCTATGGAGTTTTAGACATTCCCATCCCCTCATCCAACTTCACCGGAACACCGGCTACGTTAACCTTTGATTCGGTTACGGTGAAGAGTAAGGCCAAATTAAAGATCCCCGGCAATTGCAAGTTGGCCTCAGTCGGCGATATCGATATCGGAACCTCAGCTGATAATACCGATACAGCACGGATTATCGCGGCGGGAAAAGCGCCTATTGCCCATTGGAAGATGAACGATAACGCGGCGAGTACCACGGTGGCAGACGCCATGGGAAATCATGACGCTGGCGCTCAGCAGAATACTTCAGTGTTAACGGCCACTGGTAAAGTAGAGAGCGCCTTAACCTTTAACGGAACTACCGATTATATTGAAACGGCCGCCGATATCGGCGTCAGTGGTGCCGGGCAAAGGACCATCAGCTTATGGGCGCAGGCGACAGCAGCGCCTGTGACCGGGACCGACTGGTTAGTGGTTATCGGAGACGCGGTGAATCAACAGTTCGGCCTGTATGTTAATTCCGGTTCATCGGATATCTACTTCAATGCCGGCGATGGCTCAGACGCGAATGAGGCTGATACTACAGCCGATATCACCACCTCCTGGCAGCATCATGTGTTAACCTACGACGGAACGTATGTAAGATATTATCTGGATGGAACCCTAACCTATACCGGCGGCAGTCTTACTCTTGATACCGTGGACAGCCACGTGTTTATCGGCAGCGACGCGGCCGGTGCGAATACCTTTGACGGTGTCATTGACAATGTCAGCGTGTATGGCCAGGCATTGGCTCAAGAGGATGTTACCGTACTTTACAATTCTGCAAGCGGTATAGAATCTTTGCCTGAGCCGGGAGTTACTCTTACCGCAGCCAATATCAATATTCATGGTGTAACCGGTACCGGCGCCGCGATCACTTCTGACGGTGAAGGCTATATCAATAGCGAAGGATATGGTGAAGGCGGCGTAAGTACATCCGGTCACGGCGCCGGCGGCGGCTATGGCGGCGCGGGAGGCAATTCCGGTGATGGTATCGGTGGTGTAACTTATGGTTCAGCGACTAACCCGGTAGATTTAGGTTCGGGCGGCGGGTCTGTTGAAGGCGGGGCAGGCGCCGGCGCGGTCTTTATTGATGTTGACAATACATTAACCGTAGACGGACATCTTGCCGGTGATGGTGATCCCGGGGTTGATGGAGCAAGTTTCGACGGCGGCGGCGGTTCCGGCGGAAGCATCAAGGCCTTTGGAACAACGTTGGCCGGAGCGGGAATTATCCGGGCCAACGGCGGCGCGGGCGCCGATGTTTATGGCGGCGGCGGCGGGGCCGGGCGGATTTTCTTAAGCTTTGGAACGGATAATTTTACGACCGGAACCGGTACCGTAGAAGTTTCGGGCGGCGCGGGCGGTACTGATGCCGGAGCCTTAAATGGATCAGATGGAACTTCATCAGTCTGTGAATGGGTTTTCTGGACTAACGGCGCGGGCGACGGCCTCTGGAGCACAGCCGGCAACTGGTCTTCACGTGCCGTGCCAACAGCAAGTGATAATGTGATATTTACTGATACCGTTTCCAGCGCCGATTGCACTATCAGCGCTGCTGCTTATTCTAAGGATATTGATTTTACGGGATATAGCGGAACACTTACACATAACGCTGGAATTACCTGGACTATATCAGGCAATCTTACTTTAGTTTCAGGTATGACTTATGCTCCCGCTGACGGTACCTCGGCAATAAGTTTTGTCTCAACTACTACAGGCAAGACAGTTACCACCGCAGGCAAAACTCTCGGCAATGTTACATTCGATGGTTCAGGAGGCGGCTGGACCTTGCAGGATAATCTAACGGTTAATAACTTTACCCTTACCCAC